>JADJVA010000005.1 GCA_016716765.1 Bdellovibrionales bacterium
CTTAATATCTGGGCATGGGGAAGGAAGGGGATCTTGAACTTCGCCATAGGGGTGATTTCCGCGAATCGTGTTCACATGAGTGAGGACTGGATAAAGAATGTGGAGATCTGTCTGTTGGGTATTAATGGGTTCCGCTCGATTGAATTTGCTTTGAGGCCAGGCGTGTTCAGTATTGACCAAAGAGGAATCGGGAATGCGACCAGGACCCGGGCCACCATTCCTACCAAAGCTAGTAGAATCAAGAGTTTCTTCGCAATAGATCGTACGAAGCTGATAGCCACCCTTAGGACTGACTTCTAGGTGGAGCTGCCCAAACAAAAATTGCCTGGCTTCGTTATACGAGAATTTTCTAAATTGAGTGCATTTTGATTTACTGGGACAGCTTTCGGAAATTTCATCGTAGTCATCTGGATGTCCAATATGAACTTTTTTAAGAATGGCATTGAGCTTATCCTTTAAATCTTGATTTTTGAGTTTTCCTTGGGCGAGTTCGTTGTAGAAATCCTGACCGTAATAGGCGTTAGGATTGTCGAAAACGGGGGCACTTTGAGCTTGCAGAGCAATAAGTAAACTAAAACTCAGTAACTTTAGAATTTCTGATCTCAACATGCCAAATCCCCTTTTGTATTTGTTCTAAATAAAATAAAAAAAGGAGACGTTACGACAGACACAAGTCTAGTTAGGCTTGAGTTTTGATCCAACAAAAAAATGAAGAAGCTGATTGAATTCAAGAAACTGGACGTAGGTCAATCGAAAATACCACTGCCGACTATTGTTGGAACGCAGTTATCGTTATTCGCGCAAACACTCGGCTCCAAGCAGGACGAGTCATCGTGCTGTCTGAATGGAGAGAAAATTCCATTTGCCTGATTCGCCCTGATTGTCCCGAGTCGATTTTGATCCTTCCAAAATTTCGCTCAAAAAGGGTATTCTCTTTTCCGTAGATTTGCTGCAAAACAGATCTGACGACAGACTTTGCGACATGAGTCAGTCCGCTCGACATAAGTTCATAATAAGTATAACCATCCTCAAGTTTTCAGTGAGCATGCCCCAAAGTGTCGGTCCCCGGTGAGAATGGCAAAACCCTTGGGATGAGTGCGTTTGAGAATGGCATTGAAACGTTCCCAGGAATTTGAAAAATCAATCCACTGCTCACCTCCGGCCAAGCTAGGCGAGAGCACTGAAAAACTGCTGACGAGAAAATGGGCTTGGGCCGGGCTCGTTTTTAGCTCGCGTTCGAGCCACTGCCATTGCTGTTCTCCCAAAATATCATCAGGAATGTCGTCCGCGTCAGACTTGTGATACCGAGTATCGAGCAAAATAATTTTAATCTGTTGTCCAGGAGGGCCCATGAGGTAAGAGGTGTATATGCCCTTCTGATGTCGACGGGAACTGACGGGCGGCTCACCAATGAAATCTAAAAATATTGCTGAGCAATCTCCTTGAACTTCCACTTTCGACCGGCATTGTTCTTAACCATAGTCGTGGTGCGTCCCAGGTTCCAATGATCGGCGTTTTTCTGGATAAATTGTGCGTAGTCCGGTTGTTGAAGTTGAATTTGAAATTTTTCTTTGAGTACCTGGGGATCTCGAGTGTCTCCGTAAATGGCGTCTCCCATCCAAATATAAAACTGCGGTTTGATGGCAGTGAGAGCGGGCCAAAGTGGCTGAGGGAGCGTCTCTTTGTTGCAGGATCCGAAGGAAAACTGGGTGACAGGTTCGAGAATTTCAACTTTTGAACTGGCAAAGCAGAGCAGTTGAAATTGAAACAAAGGACAAACAACAAAAGAAAATAATCGAACAGTGAATCTTATGTAGGTTCTGAACATGTCCCTTTGCCTCCCCCAGACCAGAAAACCAATTCATTCTCTCTTTTACAAAGTTCCAAAATCAAGACTCGCTAGGTCGAAGAGACGCGCCATATAAATATTAAAGTCTAGATCTTTCTTTTCAAAGCCAACATTCCATGAACTGGCCTGCTTGATTGTTGTTCCAAACTCCAAGGGCCCTGGCTGAACTAAATCTCAGGAATCCAGGATCTTCAAACATGCTTCCGGCAGCAGCGCTCTCGTTGTGAGCACTGCACCAAGCCGAACTCGATCCTGAACCCTGATTTAGTTCAGCCAACTCCTGTCTTTTGGACACAGCAGAATCACTGAAGGCTTGCGGGCTAACCACTGTATTAAAGTTTAAGATTCTCCTTCATAGGAAGAGTTAATCTGGGTGTCTTAAGCTGGCCCACGAGGATGTTGGTGAGGCGGGCCCCCTAAGTCCCATGAGTGGGAGGTATTTGCCTCTCCCTTCTGCTATGATATGAAGCGAACTTGCCCCCATTGTTCACTTTGTCATGAGATTTCGTTGCAAGCAATGTCGACTGAGCTTTTCAGAAGCTACCGGACAAAAGTGCTATAGGCAAAAATTGAGCACACAAAATGCAAGCCCCTTTCGGTGACCATTTATCAATCGCCTCATTTGTAAAGCCTGGTGTACATTAAAGGATCCCAAAAGGTTGAAGGATCATATTGACCTCTATGTTGATTTTCATAATCACCAGATCATTCCATGACGAGCCGGGAATTTTGGTACCAATACACAAGTTCCCTTTAGACCACAAGTTGTTCTAGATTCGGCTGTAAACTTCACCGGAGGAGCTGCCGGCAGGAGAAGTCTCATAGATCAGGTATTGGTTGCCCGCCGAAAGCTGGAAGGCCCAGGAATAGGGGTCCTCAGATCCAAATTCTATGGGAAGGGGAGAGAGCTCAAGTTGAGTCGAAATACCTAAACTGTCGACTATTCTGAGCAAAACCCGCGAACTCATTGAGCCGAACTGAACTATTCGGCTTGCGAGATCAAAGCTGGCATCTCCCTCCACGACGACGGCTGAATAGGGTGCTGTTCCTCCGGTTATATCAATTTGATATTGCCCGTTTACAAATGTGAGAGAGTTTGGACCTGCCACTTTGAGCGCATTCGACGGGGCAGCCTCGTTGCCCATATGTCCTTGAATGGTATTGTCAACATTCAGGCAGGATGAAAATGAGACCAGGGTCAACAGGAGTCCACTGAAGGCAAAGAGCCATTTTTGATCCCACCAACGTCCCATAATTGACCTCAATAAATATCGCTCATGTTGTTATCGGCGATAGATAGAGATATCTTAAATATTCTCCCTTTGAGATCTCTATTTGTTTTTAGCGAAGTCCGTGTTTGAGTCAGAAGTGTCGATGGAGGCTACCACAGGGCGTTCCATTGCTCCAACACTGGGTCGGACCGCGAGGGGGCGAGTGAATAACCATTGGCGCACAGAGATTTGTGAGAGAAGTATTCCGGGAAAAAAGAAGAGAGAACAAAGACGTAAGGCGGTTGACCAGTTGAAAAGACTTTCGTAGGCGGCAAGGCTTTGTCCGTTATGGAAAAGGTACCAGCCTCCACTTGCGGATCCAATCAAAATGGAAATAGTTTGCATGAGATTGAACAGTGTGAGAACGGGAGTCTTGTCCTGAGAACGGATTCCATTAAAGAGCAGCAGAAACGTGACAAGCTCATAGGTGCCCCAAGCGGCGCCACTCAGCACCTGCAAGCAAAGCAAATAGCTAAAGTCGTGGGAGACATTCCAGAGCATCGGGAGAGGTATAACGCCCAGAACCGCAACAAATAAGACTCGCTCAGGCTTCCATTTTCCAAGATAGCGCCTTAAGAAAAAGAGAGTGAACACTCTGGCTACGATGGAGGTGCTGAGCATACTCATGTATTTTCCGTAGCTCATGCCAAGTCCCTTCAACATGAGGGGATTAAAAAAAACGGCTCCCACATGAACGCCGATTCCAAGAACAAACATAAATAACAGAAGTTTTCCGGTTACTTGTCCACGTATTTGCTGAATCGTGGATCGGTATTGAAGTGATTGCGGGACTTCATTTAGAAATCTTCCTCCCGACTGGTTGGTGAGGTGATAAGCAGAGATGATTCGAAAAATTCCAGCCACAAAAAAGAGAAAAAAGAAACTTGAGTTCACCGGGATCTGTTGTGATTTTGAAATACCAAGCCACCATCCTCCGAGAAGAATTCCCGCCAACACCGCTCCCTGGCTGATCACGTTGCGAGTTGCAAAAAATGGCGTCCGAATTTTAACAGGAATGATTGTTCCCATCCAGGCATTCCACGCGGGTCCGTTAGCCATACCCGTTGCCCAATAGAGAGAGGCAAGAAGAAAGATGAGGTTCAGAGAGAGAATCTCAAAATACGCTTGCAGGGAAAGTATGAACAGAACAACGGCCTGTGCGAAGGATGTGAGCACGACCCACTGTTTCATGGATTTCATTCTTCTCATCATCACGGGTGAAACCATCTGCAGAAGGCCTCCTGCAAGCAAGGGAAGGGAAGTGACCCAACCGGCCGATAGATCGGAGTATCCCAATGCCAGGACGAAGGCTGCCAAATAGGTTTCTCCCGACCCAACCATTAGACTTTGAAAAAGAGCATCGCCATAACTTGAGCTGACATTTTGCCGAAGCTGTTGATTCAAAGGTCTAGACCCTCTTTTGTGCTGCCAATCTAGTTTGACTCAAATGATCATTGATCTGAAGGGATCAGACGAAATAACGCGAATCGCTAGACGCCCGACACTTGCAAGACTGGGAGCTTAAGGATTTCTTCTTCGCCCACGGGATTTGCGACCGCTCTGAGAAAAGCGAGGTTTTCTGCCCTCACGTCGGCTTTCGATGAGGGCCTTTGCTTTTCCTGGACTCATGATGCGAGCCTGGAAGGCTTCTTCTGAGTGGTATGGTTGATCAATTACGATATCTATTTGATGGGATGTTTTCTTCTCGATAGCAAAGAGAAATGACTTCTCCTCTGCCGTACAAAAAGAAATAGCGTCACCGTCTGTTCCTGCTCTGGCCGTGCGTCCGATTCGATGTACATAGTCTTCAGGAACAATGGGCAATTCATAATTGATGACATGAGTAATGCCTTCGACATCGATCCCACGGGAGGCGATATCTGTTGCCACAAGAACGCGGAGCTGATCACGGTCAAAGTCTCCAAGAGCTCGCTGGCGTGCGTTCTGTGATTTGTTGCCGTGAATCGCGGCCGCTGAAATCCCATTCGTTTGAAGTTTTTCAGAGACTCTGTCCGCGACATGTTTCATTGCAACAAAAACCAGGACTTTATGAAGGTCGTTGCCTTTTAGGACATGTACCAAAAGATTTGGCTTATCCTTTTTCTCAACGAACATGACGGATTGTTTGATCCGCTCAACCGTTGTGGCAGGAGGCGTGACTTCCACCTTTTGGGGATTCCGCAAAATGGACTGGGCAAGACTTTGAATTTCAGTTGGCATCGTAGCCGAAAAAAACAAATTATGCCTCTGGGCTGGAAGCAGAGGAATGATTTTCTTGACGTCCTTTAAAAAACCCATGTCCAGCATGCGATCGGCTTCATCGAGCACAAATATTTCGATGCGGTCCAGGCGAAGATGCCTCTGGTCAATAAGATCGAGAAGTCGTCCAGGAGTCGCAACGAGAACGTCGACACCCAGAGAGAGAGCTCGAACTTGGTTTCCCTGTCCGACGCCGCCAAAGATGGCAGTGTATTTTTGTCGCAGATGTTTTCCGTAGGTGACGAGGTTCTTTTGAATTTGGCTTGCCAGTTCTCGAGTTGGAGTCAGAATTAAAACGCGGGGGCTACGCGGAACAGGGCGAACCTGTCGACTGAAAAGGTGGTTGAGAATCGGAAGGCAAAAGGCCGCCGTTTTGCCCGTCCCTGTTTGGGCAATTCCCAAAAGGTCATGACCCTCAAGAATCAAAGGGATTGCAAGCTGCTGAATTGGCGTTGGAATTTTGTATCCGGCTTCTTTGATAGCAAGCTGAATCTGAGGAATAAGTTTAAGATCTGAAAACAGAATGTTTGACATGGGGATCATAGGTCCAATCTTGTGGGTTCCTCCTTCTACCCTAAAAACGGAAGAGCTGAGTCATTATTTTGAATATTCTATAATTTTTTCACCATTGGAAGCCATAAGCCTATTTATTTTTAAATTCCTTCTCAAGGATATCAAGGCTTTCAGGAGTTGCCATTTTGCGGAAGGCATCTTCTTTTTTTGTGAGACTGAGCGTGCTGAAAATCCATAAGACGACATAGCTACAATATAGCGCGATTAAGAATCGACTCAGCGAGCGCCTAGGGAGCCGAAAATGTTCAACAAAACCAATCAGTAAGAGAATTCCTGTGACAGCTAAACCTACGAGGCCAATGGGTTTTAGGAGCGGAGACAAGATGATCATTACGATAAAAAGGAAGGTTGGCCAATACGGTCAGAACATAGAGTTTACGAAATTGGACTTCGGCTTGATAAAAAACAGGAACGTATAATAGAAAAAACCTGAAATGATAAAATGACACGCGATTGAGGAGATGGGAAAGAAAATGAGGCCAGAAAAAAACACCAGACACACTCTGGGCGACAAAGCCTGAAAGCATCCCGCAAAGAGCGCTAAGAGTTCCCTGAATGACGATAATTGTCCACCAATCCCATTCGGGAATGTTGCGAATTCCAATGACAGGATTTTTAGAATAATTCAAAATGAAAATCAAAATTTCCTTTGCTTTTAGTTTCAAATTTATCCAATCCAATGTTTGTTCTGTCTGCATATTCTAATGGAACCATTTCGCTGGTAAGTCGGCAAGAAAAATGGCAAACAATCGAACAGGGGCCTGATCAATAGATCATAACAGCCGAACCCGAAACTCCTCAAAAATGGGCTCCTACCTTTAGTGAAGCATCAACTGCGGAGCGATCAGCACTGTCAGTTACCATAGCCGAACGATAGCTGAGTCCTGCTCCAAATGAAAGCTCACGGGTAATAGGACTATCGACGCTCAAAGAGAAAATGGAAGAGGGCGTTGAATACTCTTCTATTTCAACCTGATTCGCCAGCCTTGTCTTAAGTTCGAGAAATCGCGCCGCTAGACCAAAGCCGAAATGCAGTTTGACCGATGGGGTAAGAGGTGTTCGGTAGATAAGGCTCAGATCGAATTCTTGAAGAGTCGTGGAAACTGTTCGATCGATCTCGGCATCTGAATATCTTCTGATCGAACCCTCTGCCATCCAGTTGAGAGAAAATAGATCAATGCCAAGACTTGCCTCAACTCCATTCTGAAATCCCGATAGTTTCGTTCCTTTGGAATTTTTGAGAGAAAGCAGGCTTGTGACAAGTCCAACACCTCCGTGAATCTGGACGTTGGCCAAGGGGTCAGTGTCAGATTCTCTGTGCCTCAATTGTGAGGAGCTAAGACCCTTCACTATGGAATCATAATTGAAGTAGGAATCATCGTCTGTCTGGCCCCAAGAAAGGCTTGCCGGCGCCAGGCCGAAAAGAGCAATTAAAAAGATAAAGCCCATCATCCTTGGTACATCGTGAAGAAGAAAAGAAGTTTTAAAATGAATTTTGAATAAAGACATCAAATTTCCCCCGCTTTTTTACCAGTGTAGCAAAGCTTTGGGAAATTGTAAAAAACTCGTCTTTGCAAATGTTTGAAGAAGGGTGAGAATAGGAGGAACGAGCAAGTAAGGGTGTGGATGATGGGCCTAAAACCAGACAAATGTTTGTGTGCCTTCTGTCGTCTCGAAAGACGCGTTTATCGAAAAAAGCATATCTCCATGATAAATGTCCTTCTCTCGTTTTTTGTGAGCGCTCTCAGCATGGCTGTCTTCTGGGAGAATGCAGATGCCCGAGCGCTTCTCTTCTTTGTTATTTTTCTTTCTGTTGCAGAGATATTTATTCAGGTTCGCTGGCGATTGACATTGTCTTGCCCTTTTTGCGGATTTGATCCAGTTCTATATCTTCGCAGTCCAGCTCAGGCCACTGCGAAAGTTAAGAAAAAACTTGAAGAAAGCAGGAACAGTCCTGCGTTGCTTTCAGCCCATAACCCCTGGACTCACCTTGAGAGATTATCTTTTAGGCCACGAAGTCACAGCGCAACAGAAAATTCATTCAGTTCCAAGGTCGAAGTATAGCCACAAGCTTGCATTCTGGGTCGATTTGACGTTACCTCCTTTTTAGTTTCTATTATCATCGGTATGACCATATTGATGGTGTGAGGGTGTTCGGTAATAGAATGGCGCTTCAGAGGCAAGCTCAATTTGATGTGGCAGTAAGCAGTGAGTGGTATGTGGCATGTTGGAAAAAACACTAATAATTATTCCCACCTATAACGAAGCAGAAAATGTCGTCGGTTTGATCACGGAGATTTGCCAAAGAAATCCTCATGTTCATGTTTTAGTGGTTGATGATAATTCCCCTGATGGGACTGCCGATCGTGTTGAAGCTTTTGGTAACAAGACTGAGTGTGCGGAAGCGGTTCATGTCTTGCGACGCCCAGGAAAACAGGGTTTAGGTCGAGCCTATATTGCGGGCTTTCGTTGGGGGCTTGAGCGCAACTATGATATTTTAGTTGAGATGGACGCAGACTTTTCCCACAGGCCATGTGACTTGGCAAATCTTCTTACCGCTCTTGAGGGCCATGATTTTGCCATCGGATCTAGGTGGGTTCGCCACGGAAGAACTCTGAATTGGAGTATTTGGAGAAAAGTGATTAGTATTGGAGGGAGTATTTATTCTCGTTTTATATTGGGCTATCCCATTCGTGATTGGACAGGTGGGTTCAATGCCTGGCATGCGAGAGTTTTAAAGGAAATAGGTCTCAATGAGATCCATTCGGAAGGATATAGTTTTCAGATAGAGTTAAAATATCGGGCGAGCTCCTGTGGATTTCGTGGAATTGAGGTCCCGATAGCTTTTGATGAACGCAGAGAGGGGAAGAGTAAGATGTCCGGCCGCATTGTATTGGAAGCCTTGTATCGGGTCTGGTGGATACGTTTTCAAGCATTGTCCATAAAAGGGAAGGGATGAAAGTTATCTATTTTGTCCTGATCCTATTTCTCGCGATCCCCGCATTTGGTGAGAATGAGGAAGGGGCAGATGGAACAGCTCCTCCTTCAGCGGAATCGCCCCCACCTTCAAATTACGAGAGTGAGGCTGAGACCAAACCCCAGTTAAAGGGTGCTGGCGAGAGCAAGCCAGTCAGTAAAGATGAAAAGCCAGAAAAAGAGGAAAAGGCACCTCGTGCAGAGTCCCCTCCTCTCATCTCCAATCCTCCCAAGAGACTGAGTTCTCCCCAATCAAAATCGGGGGAGTCCAGTAGGGCAAAAGGTGGAGGCGAGAAAGCCAAAGCCAAACAATCTAAAAAGAAAAAAGCCAAAGCGAAGGATTCAAAAGGAGATGCAAAAGGTCAGTGGGCTGTGGTTCAGACCGATGGAGCAGCAGCGTATAAGGTCCCTAACTTTGATTCTCCTGTATTGGAATACCTTGAGGCGGGAAGAAAGGTTCGAATTTCGCAGAAAATTTTTCAAGGGATTGGGGGGTTCGGTGCTTTCTATAAGGTAAAAATATCGGAAAAAATATTTGGATATATAGCAGATGTTGATGTTGTATCTGAACACAAGGCGAAGTCGAGCGGAAGGAGTATTGCGGCGATTCAAAAGAACCCCTTTTCTCGCAGCCCTCAAGCTGAGGACCTTGACCAAGTACCGATATTTTTTACGCGATATATGGGCGGCATTTTGGGTTCTGTCAATTATGCTGAGAAGTTTTCAGGAAACCGTTTGAGCTCAAGTGAGACGATTTTTGGATTCAGATTGTCAGGTCCGGGTGCATTGGTTGACGGCTTGCCCCTCGATTTTTCACTCTTGTTTCATTCTGGAGCGCCGACTTATTATTCCGAGAGAATTGCTGAGGGCAATCCTTCAGGTTTTTTTGTGATCAGCGATATTTTTATGCCCTACCCTTTTCTTCAAACAAGTAATACTTTGGTCAGCTGGGGGCTTGGGCTTATGGGCACCTACACGCGTTTTAATTTGTTGGTTAAAAATACAATTTTTGATTCGCAGGAAGCCAGAATTGGGCTGGCGGCCCAATTGGGGTTCACCTATCGATTTGGGAAATTTGCAGTTCGCCTTGAAGCCAAATACTACTATGAGAAAACAGACTACGCCGGGTATTTTGCCACGATCATGCGCAAGTATTAACTACAGTTCCAACCCCAGTATTAACTACAGTTCCAACCCCAGTCCTTGATCATTTTTTGCCAAGCAGGTCCATCATGTCTTTGAGAATCTTGTGATTGGCCTGTTCAATCTCAATTAATTTTGATATGAGCTCTCTCATTGCCGGAGCCGGCTGAACCGTGAGCTTTTCGCCGTCAAAATGGACCACAACTTGAGAGTTCGCATCGAGACCCATTGCTTCCATCGTGGACTTCTCAATCACCAGAGCTGCCGAATTGCCGGTTCTGATTAGTTTCTTTTTCATATCTCCCCCTTTTACATGCCGCTTCTTAGTTTCCAGATTACCAAGAAATTGTTATGACAATATGAGGATTTAGTGAAAATCCTTACAAGGTATGTCCGTATCGAATTGGCACAATCCTAATGGATTTGAGGATTCTTCTTCCCGTTATGGGAATGATCTGGCATAAATTTCACCTCTTCCTTGAAGGGGATTGCCATTCTTGAGGGGTCTTCATGGGTTCTTTTCTAAATTGGACGTTGAACATATCGCTGATTTTCTTTTTTTTCTCTGGTCAAGGTGTTTCGTTCGGTGACACTGCTCCCTCTTTTAAAGAGAAGCTGAGTCTGTATTCGATAGTGACAGAAATTCCAAAGACGAGCGAAGCAACCCTTCAGGAGTCTTTTACAAAAGCGACAATTGGTCCCTGGGCGGGAATACTTTTGAGTACCGCTATTACTTTCCAATACGATCAAGAAATTCTGGACAATGTTCAATATTTTGGTCGCAAATCAGGCGTAGGGAATCAGGACAATACGAAAACGGTTTGGCGCGTAGGTCCTTATCCCATTCTTCGGTTGCCTACAGATACGGGCTCCCTTTTATATTTTTTCGGAGATGGCTGGATTCATATGGGTACAGCTGCGGGGCTTCTAGCTGGCGGGCACTTTGGAGGCAACACGAGAGCTTGGAACACCGGTATTCAATTGGTCCATGGGATGACAGTGTCTACTTTTTTTAGTCAGGCTTTTAAGCGAGCGACCGGACGAGAAAGTCCGACTGAGCTGACGGAAGACAGAGGAGCGTGGCGACCATTCCCTAGTATTAAGGCCTACAATGAACACACAGCTCGCTATGATGCCTTTCCCAGTGGACATATCATGACAGCGACACTGACTTTTACTGTGTTGGGAGAGAATTATCCCGAATACATTGATTGGATTGTTCCCATTGAAATTGGTTGGCTCACTTTGTTGGGGCTACAGATGATCAACAATGGAGTTCATTGGGCCAGCGACTACCCACTGGGCATTGCCATGGGATATCAGATTGGAAAAATCAGCGCAAGAATAGGAAAAGAGAAGAGATCAGATAATTCAAGCCAAAACGGAGATCGAAGCTTCTGGAATGATTGCTTTTTTTACTCGGGAGTCTTCGAAGGAGCTCCCACGATCAATGTGTTGGCAACTTTTTAGCAAAATTGGAACTTGGGTCGGCAGTGGGCCTGAAAGAGAGAATTTACGGAAGATCGAAGGCACATAAAAATTTTGAGTTCCGAAGTGATCGATCAGATCTCGGCTGGTGAAGTTGTGGAGCGGCCTGCTCACCTCGTTAAGGAATTGGTCGAAAACAGTCTCGACGCGGGCGCCACTGATATCGAGGTTGAAATCGATAATGGAGGGCGCCAAGTTTTGGTTCGCGACAATGGGAAGGGGATGGAGCGACAGGACTTAGTTCAGTGCTTGGCTCGTCATGCAACGAGCAAGATCCAGGTGGCCGATGATCTTTGGGCTCTTGTAACTTATGGGTTTCGAGGTGAAGCCTTGGCGAGCATCAGCGCAGTGAGCGAATTATCCTTGGTCTCGCGCCCGTCCGGAGCAACTATGGCTCAGGAGCTCAAATGCCATTATGGCAAGATTGCCGATCCGGTCGAGGTGGGTGGAAAGTTGGGCACATCGGTTTCTGTAGATAATCTTTTTGGCAATACGCCCGCAAGATTGAAGTTCTTGAAATCAGATACAGCAGAAATTACTCAAATCAGGCTGGTTTTGAAGGCGATGGCAATGTCCTCACCTCGAGTGAGTTTTCGCATTCGAGGAAAGGGGAAATTACTTCACTTTTGGCCTGAATCAAGCTCATTGAAGGAACGAGCGGAGCAGGTTTTGGAGTCCAAGCCGCTTTTTTATGCTGAGGGTTCCGAGAATGGAATTGAAGTTAAGATTGCTTTTAGCGCTCCTCATCAGGTCGTCGCCAACAATAGACAGATTTGGACTTTTGTCAGAGGTCGGTGGGTGACAGATCGAGGACTGATGGCAGCAGTCATGGAATCCTATAGAAATCTCCTCATGCACGGCGAATATCCCATTGTTGCATTGTGGGTTGATCTTCCTCCCGACGAAGTTGATGTTAATATTCATCCAACAAAGTCACAGGTAAAGTTTTTAGATAGCTCTCGGGTCTTTCGTGCCGTTCTCCATGTCTTGAGATCTGCCCTTGCAAGGTCACCTTGGCTTGAAGAGATACTCAAGGATCAAAAAGTACGAGAGGCGCACTTGGCACCATCTTCAAGTTTTTCATTTTCAGATCAGGAATTGGTGCGCACTCAATATTCTGATAGAGAGAATTGGGTGAGGGGTGAGCAAATTCTTCAGGTGAGAGAGCCAGATCATCATTTGCTTGGGCCCTTGACGGATACCTTGCCGGAAACAAGAATTCAAACAAGGCCTTTGTCCTGCCCGGAAAAAGGAGCTTCTTCTGTTCTGGATTCGCCATCGGAACAACTGTCCCCCTTAAAAGATCAGATGGCGACTGCCCAGTGGTCTTCCCTGCAGATCCTTGGGCAGGCTCGTCTGACTTATATTATCTCTCAATCCTCCGAATCACTTTTTTTGATCGATCAGCATGCTGCCCATGAACGTGTCCTCTTTGAAACTCTGATGAATACTTGGAACACTGGACGCAAGGAGGTTCAGAATTTCCTATTGCCATTGAGCTTGGGAATTGAGGCGGATCATCTTGAGGCCATTATGAGTCGGGCGTCAGATCTTGAGAAGTTAGGAATTGGAGTAGAGCAATCGGGTCCTGAAAGTTTGGCTGTGAATAGTTGTCCAGTTATACTCAAAGAAGCTGCGGTTGAAAAAGCTTTGAGATGGTTAGGGGAGGATCTTGTTAGCAAAGGTGGCAGTTTTGCCTTTGAAAAGGTTGTGGGCGATTTTTTTGCGACAATGGCCTGTCATTCCGCGATCAGGGCTGGTCAGGTTTTGAGCATTGGCGAAATGAAAAATCTGTTGGAGCAAATGGATGAGTTTTCCTTTTCAAGTTTTTGCCCTCATGGTCGACCCGTATTTGTCGACTATCCTTTTCGAAAAATAGAGAAGGAATTTGGGAGATTGGGCTGAGTTTTTCATGTCAATAGCGTCAACCATGTCAAATCCAATTTTATTTGTCGTAGGCCCTACTGGATCTGGGAAATCTCGCCTCGCACTGGAATTGGCAAAGGAACTTCATTTGCCGATCATCAATTGCGACAGTGTGCAGGTTTATCGGCGCGTGAGTATCGGCACGGCAAAGCCATCTATCGAGGAAATGAATTCAGTCCCTCATCATTTGTTTGATATGATTTCCCCTCCCATTGAGTTTACGGCCGGGGAGTTTCGGCGCGAAGCGCTTTTGGTAATAAAGAATTTAGCCCACTCCACTCCCGTTATAATGGTTGGGGGGAGTGGATTCTATATTCAAGCGCTTCAAAAAGGAATGTATGAAGTCGGTAAGGTATCGGAAGCTGTTCGTCTTTCACTTGAACAGGAACTAGCTCAGGGGGGACTCGGCCCTCTATTTGAGGAATTGCTTGCGCGAGATCAGAAATTGGCATTGAAAGTAGGTCCCACCGATACTTATCGCATATTGAGAGGGCTAGGTCTGTTGAGAACTCATGGAAAAACTCTGACGGAGATTCAAATCGAGTTTCAGAAAAATAGCGACATTGCATTTCCTTATCGGTTTGCAACATTGGGCTTACACATCAATCGTAGCCAATTGAAAGAACGCCTTCAAAAGAGGGCGTGGCAGATGGTCGAAACTGGTCTTATCGAAGAGGTGGAAGATCTTCTTGCTGACCAACTCTCAGATTGGGCACCTATGAAGAGTGTGGGATATAAAGAGACTTTGTCTTACTTGCGAGGTGAGCTGGGTGATCGTGATCAGCTGATAGACGCAATTACTGCGAACAGCATGCGACTAGCAAAGCGACAGAGAACTTGGTTTCGTCGCGACAAAGACATTCGATGGTTTGATGTCGAAACCGAGTGGCTAAAGGCCAGAAGTTTTGGTATGGCTTTTCTGAAGACTGGGTCTGTCTTGACTACCCCTCCTGCTTGAGCTGAAATTCAATTTACATTGAGATAGGAATGATATGAAAAGCATGACGGGATTTGGGACATCTTTGGGGAGCAACTCCTTTCTGAATTTGGAGATTTCCATCAAGTCTATTAACGGTCGGTTTTTCGACGCTCGTTTTCACCTCCCTCGAGAGTATTTTTCTTTCGAAGCAGAGATGAAAAAGGAAATAGTTAAACATGTTCGAAGGGGAAGTCTGGACATCTATGTTCAGCGTCGAGTTCTGGACTCTACAGCTGGAGTGAAAATTGTTGTGAACCGGAAGTTGGTAGGCAGATGGATGAAGGCTTACCGGGATTTGGCTCAAGCCGCGGGTGTCTCAGAATTGGTTAGTTTGGAAACACTGGCGGCTATTCCAAATGTGCTGCAAACGGAGGGAGAACGAGAAGTGAATTCGAAGGAGAAATCACTTCTCTTTTCTCAGCTGAAGAGATCTCTGCAAAATCTGGAGAAGGAGCGCCAACGGGAAGGCCTCGCCTTGAGAAAGGACATCGAAAAGCACCTTCAGGGTTTAGGCGATCTGGCGCGTGAGATGGAAAAATTGAGACTTGATGCCAACGGTGCACTTCTTAAGAAAATGGAATCTCGGCTTAAGCAGGCCAATCTGACAGGGCAGGTCGACGAAGTTCGTCTCTCGCAAGAAGTAGCGATCATTGTTGATCGTGCGGATATTGGTGAGGAGATCGCGCGATTGAGGGAGCATTTGATTGCATTTGCTGGAGAGGTGGAGCGACAAGGATGTGAAGGGAAGAAGCTGGATTTCTATTCCCAGGAGCTACTCCGAGAGGTCAATACGATTGGGTCAAAATCGCAGGTGATACATTTGACCCATCTGGTAGTTGATGCGAAGACTCATATCGAAAAGATCAGGGAACAAGTTCAGAATGTTGAATAGGTGCCTAACAAGCAAGGGGCACTTGAGATGAGGGATAACATGCCTAAAAATCTATTTTTTATTCTTGTTGGGCCGAGTGGAGTGGGTAAATCCACCTTTCTTGATAGGGTCTTAAAAGATTTCGAGAATATTTGTGACATTGTGACTTTCACGTCTCGTAAGAAGAGGACTGGAGAAAAAGAAGGCTCCCCTTACCATTTTGTGACTCGAGACATGTTTTTGAGTTTGATCGATGAGAAGTTCTTCATTGAGTGGGCTGAGGTGCACGGCAACCTTTATGGAACTCCCAGAGCTCAAATTGAGGAGGCATGGAAGAAGGGGTTGGGGGTGATAATGGACCTAGATATTCAGGGAGCTCGAGCGATGGCCCGCGAATATCCTCAGGCAGTGACAGTATTCATCCATCCACCCTCAATTGATGAACTGCGTCAGAGAGTGATCAAGAGAGAAGGTTCTGTGACCTCAGATTTAGAGGTGAGAATGAAGAATGCTCAAAGGGAAATATCCTTGGCCAGCGAGTGTAACTATCAGTTGGTGAATATAGACCTTGAGGTTTCATACAAAGAACTCAAGAAACTAATTGAAGAAACTCTAAAACCCCGTTAGTCTGCAGGGCTCTTGACGCTAATCTGAAAAGGGAGACTACGAGTGGCTCGTGTAACGGTGGAAGATTGTCTGACAAAGGTCCATAATCGTTTTGCTTTGGTATTATTGGTCTCCAAGAGGGCAAAACAACTCATGAAGGGTTCTCAGGCTACTTTGGGGATCAAGAGCAATAAAACGGTGGTCGTGGCTTTGAGAGAAGTGGCTTCTGGAAATGTATTTTTTGATATTGACGAGACCGAGGGTAGTTCTGAGGCTCAGATTGTTCGGGATCTTAATCGCTAATAGCGGGCCTGATTCTATCTTTCCTCCGATCTGATGGGTTTTAAATGAGAGTTTCCACTTTAGGGATGGCTCTGTTTTTCCGAAAACGAAGATGAGGGAAGACGACTTAGTCATGAGTGAAACGACGACCCCAGAAGCGATAAAAGACGACTCACCACAAAGTTTGGATGATCTCCTTCAACAGATTGAACTTTTTTACCCAGGCGCAAATCTAAGTCTCATCGAACGTGCGTACAAGTTTTCTGAAAAAGCCCATGTCGGGCAAATCAGGCGAAGTGGCGAGCCATATATATTTCACCCCTTAGGTGTGGCGGCTATTCTGGTTGAGTTGCGTCTGGATTTGGCTACCATTGCGACGGGTTTACTTCACGACACCGTTGAGGATACGTCGGTCACTATTTCGGACATTGAGAAAGAATTTGGTAAGGTGATTGGCCTGCTCGTTGATGGTGTGACTAAAATTTCTCGAATGAAATTTCGAAATACCCACGAAAAGCAGGCTGAGAATATCCGTAAGATGATTGTCGCCATGGGGAAGGATGTGCGGGTCGTTTTGGTGAAGTTGGCCGATCGGCTGCACAATATGCGCACTCTCAATCATATGTCGTATGAAAAGCAGGCGCGCATTGTCACTGAGACACTTGATATTTACGCGCCCTTAGCGAGTCGTTTGGGAATCAGTAGTCTCAAAGTTGAGCTTGAAGATCTGAGCTTTCGCTATGCGTTTCCTGAAAGTTATTATGCTCTTGCTCAAAAAGTTGCCAAGAAAAAGCGTGAACGCGAGAAGTACATTGAAGAAGTTAAGAAAATTCTCATAAATGAATTCGCAAAAAGAACCAGAACAAAATTCGAGATAACGGGTAGATCAAAGCACCTCTATTCGATCTGGCGAAAGATGCAGGAACGAAATATCGATTACGAGCAGGTTTTTGATGTTTTGGCTTTTCGTGTGTGCGTGAATTCAATGCCAGAGTGTTATGAAGTTTTGGGTCTTGTCCATTCTTTATGGAAGCCCATTCCCGGCCGATTTAAGGATTTTATTGCAATGCCTAAGGTCAATAACTATCAGAGCCTTCACACAACTGTGATCGGGCCTGGGGGTGAACGCATTGAGATTCAGATACGAACCAACGAAATGCATTTGGTGGCGGAGCGGGGGATCGCGGCCCATTGGCAGTACAAGGAAGAAGGTCATGGCAATGAGGGAGTTTCTGACGAAGTAGCCGATAAGTTCAATTGGCTTCGCGAGTTGGTGAATTTGCATCAGCAGACTCACAATCCCGATGAGTTTTTAGAGAGTGTAAAAACTGATCTTTTTGATTCCGAAATTTATGTTTTTACTCCAAAGGGGGAAGTAAAGGAACTTCCTGAAGGGGCGACTCCGATTGATTTTGCATACAGTGTGCACACGGACATTGGCCACCGTATTGTGGCCGCACGTGTAAACGGACGGCTGGTCTCATTGAAGTACCAACTTAAAAATGGAGATTCTGTCGAGGTCATAAGCAGTAAGAGTCAGACTCCTTCGAAGGATTGGCTGAAGTACTGCGTGACGACTAAGGCAAAGGCAAAAATTAGGGCGCACGTAAAGGCGGAACAGCGTAAGCGAGCGGCCGAAATCGGGCATCAGCTTCTCGAAAAGACCTTTCGTCGACATGGCTCTAGCTATGTGAAATACGCTCAGGGGATTGAATACGAAAAGCTGCTCAAAGAAAATGGAGCGAATACGGTCGAGGATTTACTCATTCGGATTGGTTACGGAAAGTTAATGCCAGCCCACGTATTTGAGCGACTCGTTCCTGATACGAACGAGCAAAGTTCTTCTTCCGAGAAGGACGAGGAAACCTCCTTTTTGGCAAAGGCCTTTAAATCAGCAGTAAACAAACGCAAGAAATCGGCCTCTCCGATAAAAGTCGAAGGGATGGACGATCTTCTGGTACGATTTGGAAAATGCTGCACTCCTATTCCTGGGACCCGATCATCGGCTTTATCACCCGAGGCAGAGGGATCACCGTTCATCGAGCTGATTGTGATAAATCCTTTGATCTGGATCAGGCGCGACGAATTGACGTCGAATGGAGTGGGGATAAGGGGCAGGACGAAGGAAGACTGGTTCGAGTGAGAGTGGTGAGTCAGGATATCCCTGGCTTATTGAAAAACATGACGGAAGTTTTCTCTATCGCTGGAGTCAACATCCATAATGCCCAGGCTCGCACAACAAAAGATCGTAAGGCCATATGCGTTTTCGATCTCAGTGTTCGAAATACAAATCAACTGAGTGACGTCATGAGTGCCCTCATGAAGCTCAAGGGAATCATAGGCGTGACCCGTATCACACACTCATAGGCTTAACTTATTTAAACTGGCCAACAATCAAGTTGGCCAGCTTATGACATTCACATCATAATTCAGAAGAAAGACGTATTTTCTGAAAGCGCATATATTTTTGACGGCCAATGACTTCGAGTTTTAAATCAACCTGGTTGACATCTGCTCCTCCACAGTTAGCCAAAGGGGCTGAATCGGCATAGGCCTTTGGTATTTCATTGCTAGGAATTGGAATGAAGAGGGGAGTACTGTCGGTCACAGAAGTTCCTTTCTTGTAACATCGATAGGATAAATTGAGTCCAAATATTTCTGAGGGATAAGCCTGCTTTGGCTCCCAATATATTCTCACATTTTTGACTTCTTTAAGTTTGTTCTCTTCCAAAAAATCATAGTTTAAAATAACGGGACGATCGTAAAGCGTGGCTGCAGTGAAGTCATTGTACATATAGGCATTCCCCTCGAAATCCGCAATTTTGAGGGAGCCAACTCCTTTTGCAAGATTGTTTGGGTCCTTAACGCATATTCGGTAGACGCCACTGTATTGTTTCAGCCCCTCGACAGGTTTATTCAAATCCAACGAAGCGACGCAGTCATTTCCAAGGTCAGAGATAGGCCCAAGGGCGGCCCCCACGTCTCCAAAAATGCGAAATTTATCTTTTTTTGGATTGGAAGAACCATCAATATCAGGGCTGCAGTCAGCTGTTTTGTAAAAACACTCTTTTCTAAACACAGAAACAATCGTTCTTCCAACTGACGACCTTTCCTTTGGTGGCTGATTCAATGTGCTCGCTCGAAAAGTCGAAAACACCAAATCGTTAATTCGATCAAAAGCGACATGAGTTTCTCCGCCATCAACGTGTGCACTATTTTGACTTGTTATAAAAAGAGATCCGGCCCCCGGGTCATTCTCGTCTGAACTGGTATCTACGGCTGCCGAGTACACTCCGCCATTTATGCTTCCGTAGGCCCCGCCCCCTGCTGCTGGATGAGAAGTTGATTGGAATCTTGAATTTACGTTTGGTGGCAAATATCTGATGGAGTTTGCATCAAAAACGGGTCCCTTTGTATTTGCATTGTATTGAGTCGAAGGTATATCTCCGTTTAGTTTGACTCCAAATATCTTTCCAAACGGGGCTGCATAAAAGGCCGGGACACAATCATCGTTTACTCTCAGATGGGGATCGCAGGGACTTAAAGCGCCGTTGTAAACGCCGACTCCGGCCATAGCCACGTTATCTTCCTGTGGTGTAAACTCATAGGGGCGCACGCGAATAAATGTCTTCTGAGTTTCATCCCACAAAAATCTTTCCAAACGAACAGTGGGAGTGGTGCGATTGAGTCGCCAGATGACTCCAATGTATTTGTATTCTTTGCCGTTTGCGGTGACTTTATAGGATAGGGTTGAAGCCCGTCCCCAGTAGTTCTGCTTTGTTCCCTTTAAATCTGGAGATTCATCTCTAAAAAGAGGCGCATAGTCGTTTGCGACGGCAGGTCCAGTTGTGAAGATGGCTCTGATTCCGCTCGGTTGATTTTTAACGAGCTCATTCGTGCTATCTGTCGGCACCAAATAAAGCGTCACTTCATTGTCGGGGTGTTCCGCTATGTCAGGGCGACCAGCTGTGGCAGAGCGAGCTACAAGTAGGCCCCATTCGCTGACGTATGTTCGGGAGCCGCTGCCACTGTTCATATAGGACGGCGTCTTCAGCTTCCAAGTTCTTACAGGAAGGCCCTTTTCGACGTTGAGAGCCAATTTATATATGTTAAAACTGGTGCGGTCTTCGGTCCCACCCAATGACATAAAAGTGACCGCCCAAATGTCTCTGGACTCGCCGATGTTGATTCCTTTTGTTCGCTCTATGTATTCGCCGATGGAGGCTCTCGAAGGATTGGATGCTTCGCCAGTCCTGCGACTAGAACAAGAAACATAGGTAAGCGGGAGTACAAGACCAAAAAATATCCCTCCCAAAGCAATTCGAAATAAGGCAGATATCCGAGTCCTGTTGAGGTAACCAGTAATTTCTGAACACAAATTGATCTTCATAGAAATAACATCCATATTTTTTATGAGGTCTATTGGATTTCATTTTGAATTTGCAGGCGACGTTCTGAAGTGAACCATAACGACACATCTCATTATAGGAGTGCAAAAAGATATCTGCTGGGAAAAAAATATTTTAGTTTCCCAAATGGATTGAGAGACCTGCTCAACTGTCTTTGTGTACCGATTTGAGCCACTTTTGGAATTTGAAACTGTCTCGCAACAAATCGGGCAAATTTTGACTTACTTTTTTTCTTGACTAATTGAAGGAAAATTAGCGAAGAGACTTGCTGCCATCATTCTGAAATCTCATCGCTGCTCATTTGGTTGACAGGTGGATTCTGAGAAGTGTCACTCTTCAAACTGCCGAATAAAGTCACTCGTGAACCGTCCAGATCATCAATCCAAGTATTTGATTTAGCGCGCTTTTCTCAGGCTTGCATGCAAATGCATTGAATTCAAACTGAGATAAAATTGGAACGAGTATTGAAATCCTATGATTTCATAGGAGAACCCATATGAAAAGAGATGCGGCATATTCAGGTGGCTTAATTTTTAGATTAATATCGTCCATATTCTTGCTTTTTATTTTTGGCTGCCAAGGTGGGTTTGAATCTAGCCACCAAAATTCGAGATCGCTCAATGAGAAATCACCAGCTCAACAGCTGGAACTCATCGATCAGTCGGTAGACCTTGGGATCGATTGTCTTCAAATTGGCAATACAGATGAGCAGTGTGACATCAATGGCTTTGGAGTCTTAGAAAAGGCCACCAAGATTTCTGAAAGAATCAAAAAATATATCAAATCAATCTGGAAAATCGTGGATATTTTGTCAGTCGTTTTGTCTGATGAGGCGAG
The DNA here is from genome assembly GCA_016716765.1 of Bdellovibrionales bacterium. Classification (NCBI taxonomy): domain Bacteria; kingdom Pseudomonadati; phylum Bdellovibrionota; class Bdellovibrionia; order Bdellovibrionales; species Bdellovibrionales bacterium. The sequence continues at coordinate 21,470 of JADJVA010000005.1, forward strand.
CAAAAAACTTTCTCAGCAACTCGAAAAATTAGAAGATAAATTTGTTGAATTAATTGAGTCTTCAATGGCGCTCCTAGATCCAAATAATCCTGACCAAGTCAAAGTTCGCAAGGATCTTGAAGATCTAATTGCATTTGTCCACACAGAAATCGCCAAAATGACTGAAGAACTTAAGTAGACCATTTAGGTAACGGATGCGGTTTAAAGTGACATTAATGGGCCTAAATCTCCAGACAGAACGGTCTTGGCTCTAATCTGACGGTTCCCAGTCTGGCACAATCAATGCTCAATAAGGAGCAGAATAAGCCCTAAAGGGGAGGAACTTGAAAAAGCCGACCCTAAAATTTTTGGAGGCCTTAGTGCCCAATAAAAGATCTTTCTGCAGCCTAAGACCCTCTCGGAGTCTTTATTATGGGACGCTTCTTATTCTATTGCTGACTTCGAGTAGCTGTAACTCATTGATTCGTGGAAAATTGTTTAAGGACAGGGCAACAGAAGTTCCTCCTCCTTCTGAGGAAAGAATTGAAAAGAGCTTTTTTGTTGATCCATCAGGAAAGCCCAAGACCTTTCTCTGCGCCTGGGCCCCAGAGATGGGACGTGGTTGGGTAGGCGAGTACGTTACATTAATGGTAAATAACTCACCTCATTGCAATATCGAATTTGAAGTGACTGAGCGCTATTTGGTCGGAAAGATTGTTCATCCGAGCTTTCCAGATGACAGGAACCGCTGGCAAGAGGCGCTCAAAATTCCCATCGCAAAACACTATTATTACGAAAAAAATAAGGATTCATACGGCCGAGAAACAAATGAATTTGTGGAGAACAGCAGTCGAAGTCATTGGTCAGCCCGTCCTATGATGACGCTTGATCTGGCCTCAATCGAAATTTTAGATTTCTTATGGGGAGGACCGCATCGAACGACCAATGTCGAAGAAATTGAATGGGACAAAGAAAATAATTTTCTTGGGTTTTCCATGAACATTGTGAGCAGTTTGATGAGTTCTGAGATGCAAACGAAAATTCGAGTCAATTTTTTGAGATTTGATCACGATCAAAGTTTTAAGCCTGTGCCTTACCATCAAGAGAACTCCAAATATATCAATATTCTGCATGTGATGGGTCGAAGAATAGAGGGCATTGAACCAGAACTCTATGCGGCTCGCTGGGATTTGCGAAAACCAACCAAGATCTATTTGAACGGGGTGCCCAAAGAACATGAATCCACAGTCAAAGAGGTTGTAAAAAATGGAATAAAGCTTTTCAAAATATTGGTGCGGTGGCTCCTGATTTCAATGCATTTGAACCGGTCGTGGCTAATTTGAAACATCCCTTTGACTTACGATATCCAGGCATTACCTGGATCAGCGATCAGAGGATTTCTCTGAACTCGCCTTTGGGAATTGGAATGGCTCATGCTGATGTTCGCAATGGGAAAATCATTTGGGGCGGGGTCGTTCTCTATGGCGGTATGCTTGAAAAATACATCAATGCCTATGCCCCAGTCACATCCTCATCGGAGGAAAATCAGGCAATGAGCCGAATTTTCCCAATTGGATCTCTTTCTTCCCCAATTCCACAAAGATTGGAATCAATTCCTGCTGTGAAAAGCTTGGATTTTAATCTTCGATCACAGGTGGTCGAGGGATTGTCCACCGGTCACAGGCAGTTTGTTGGGAACGAAATTGAGCGTTTGGCCGAACAGGTTCGCAACAACGGCGCCAAGAATGCTATTGGTAAAACCTCAGTGCAGATCGATATTGAAAATTTAAGGTCTCAAATGGAGAGTCTAAAGACGAATTCGTCGGGTCTTCAGCGTGTCGCTTCTGAACTCATTCTGCAAGCAAAAACTGAAATGGAGTCTACGAATCAGTATTTCAAACAGTTCAATTTGATCGATCAAATGGGGTTTGGGTCCCAAGTAAAGCAAGGAGACATCCGGCAGAATTTTCAGGGTGAGGAAAAGCAGAACATAGTGGAGAGGCTAAAGGACAAAAACGAAAGGCGTCGGATGGAGAGTTTACGCCTGTTTCAGCCAAGGGCGACGGCCCTTTTCGTTGAGAGAGACCGAACAGTGCAGAATCTTGCGGGACCCTGGAATCAATCAGAAGCTCATGGAGTACGTACCTATCGTGAAATGCTAGATTCTGTTGTGATGGATCTCGCTCTTCATGAGGTTGGTCATTTTCTTGGTTTGGGACATCAATTTAAGGAGAATATTCTTCCGAAACTGGGAACAGTGCCCTCCCGCTACGTAAAGGAGCTCTCCTTGCGAGCAAATGCCAAAAGCGGATTCACAAACATGTCAACTGTCATGGGGTATCGAAACGGACGAACCGAAATGATTTTACCTGCAAATGAGCTCAAACCACAAATACACGATGAATTGGTTTTGCGTTATCTTTATAAGGGAGAATACTCCGTTTTTGACAAATCAAAAGATGACTTTCGCTTTGTTCAGTTACCCGTCAGCGGAAAAATACCTGGATTCACCGAAGTCGAGACAGGAAAGGCAAAGGCACGACTTCCTGTTTCCTATTTTCCGGCATGCAATGACTATGAAGCCTCGCTTGGAGCAGACCCATTTTGCAATCGCTGGGATCGGGGCAGTCAAGCCGTTGACATAGTTTCATCCTACTTTTCTGGAATTTCGGACAATTTGATCGCAAACCTCTATTCGATGGTTGGAGGTTCTGGAAATGAGTGGCAAGCAGAATCCCGTCTATGGTGGATGGCCTTGGACACCTTTTCGCGTGTTCGCCTGTTTTACGATGAAATGAGAAGGCGATTGCGGAGTGACGAAGCGCTTCGACCACTTTGGAATCGATTAAAGAATGATCAAGAGGGATTGTTTGAATTTTCTCAGGCCTGCGAAAAGCCTGATCCCACTCATTCTGAGCAGGTTAAAAACAAAACCTTACGAGAGCTTTTTGCCTCTGATCAAATGGTTGACCTATGCCGAGCCAATAACCTCGCCCTCAAGGAGTTCAAATTTTTCGTAAACCTTCCTGAGGGTGACTACACTCGAATTGACCACCAGAATCGTTATGTCAGTGGTGGGTATTTGGCCGGAGATGCGAGCCGTGATTGGGGTCACATATTTGGCTCATGGTATCAGTTGGCCAACCTACCTCTAAAGATTAGCTCTCTTCATACTTTAACGACTGCAAGTCCCTATTTGATGCTAGACAGTGGATTTAGTTCGAATCCGTTTTATGACAATGCAGACGACCGCTACTTGTATCGAACCCTCTATCCTCGCGAGTACACCAAGTTGGTGGCTGACACGGTAAGATCCAATCTCCGGTTTTCGGCAACCGGACGCGACGACGTCACCGCCATGGGCCGATCTGTATTGGCTGCAGGTTATATGGTTCCTGGATCTATTAACTATAGCAACGACTCCCAGAAGCTTCCTCGCTCATACAATGAGACGCTGAATCAGCAGACTGAGTTTCGATTGAGTATGGTGGCGGTTCTTATATCTGCCACGACCCCCGACGTAAATTCTGGTGTAAAAGCCGATCATTATAAGAAGTTTACAGCCACGATCTTCGACTATTTTACCGGAAAGAGCTCCACAGCTAGAGATGTTTTTGTTCTACCACAGGGAAATGTCTTCGTGCGCGCCAACGGGATGTTCATTTTTCCGATAACGAAAATGAAGTTTTATGAAGGATCGAGCTCCTACGTGATTGCCTATAAGGTTGATTATGATTTTGAAGTGGGAGATCGACTGCTTGAGGACAGCGTGAAATTTTCAATGACGGAGTTACACGATCAGATAGCATCAATTTGCGTAGATGGATTTTCCGGTAGCGGTTTGACCCACTATTTTGACAATTCCAATCAAGATTTTGATGGATTTTATATACCTCCCGGCTTGTCCAGTGAAACAGGAAAAGAAAAATTGGGACTATTTTATGATTCTATCGAAAGAGAGTTCTTAAAATATGAGGATAAGGTGAAGGGGAAAGTGCCCGCGAGTTTCTCCCAGCAAAATATGCGTTCACTTTGTGATGAGTCGATCAGAGGAGTTGGACAAATTCTCGCATCGGCCGCCATCATCAACGGATATTGGCTAAAAATAACCCCAGAATTTTTGGTGAAATGAGGGTGGCGTTGTGAAGGTCCTGACAAAAATTCACTTAGTACCCATCCTCATGGGCCTCTTTCTATCTTCGGCCTGTGTGCCAAAGAGCAATCCTCGCTTTGTGCACGAACCAAAAAGGGAGTGGGTTCCAAGCAAAACACCTCAGGATCTATCAGTTGAATCAAAAGAATTTTATGATTATGACTTAGCAAAAGCTTATGAGGCATTGGGTGCATCCGAATCCGTGGACCTTCTGGAAAAGATTGTCAAACCTTTGTCTCGATTTGTGCTTAACCGGACTTATATTGAATCTCCACAGTACTTTCATCGACTTTCCGAAATGTTGGCACTTTTCAACAAGGGCTTGTTGATTCTTCTCACTGAGAAAAAATCCGACCCCAACCTGACCGAAATAGAGAGAATGAAAGATTTGTATTATGCCACAGTGTTCTCTGGCTGTTCACGGGATCTGCGCGAAGATTGTATCAATAGGAATATTTTTTCATCGGATAGCCGAACCTCCAAAATATTGGTCGTACTTGCGACTGATCTTGATGAACAAATTCACCGAGAATTGAAGAACACGAAGAGTCCTCGTGACTGTATCAATGGCAGCGAAGTCTGTCGAACATTGGTCGAAGAAAGGTATCGACGATTGGCGATGGCCACTGCTACCAAGAAGAATAAGTTGAAAGATGAAGAGTTCTCATTCGCCTATCTGAAGTATTCACGAATCTATGCTCTTTTGATGGATTGGTGGCAAGACAAATCACGAGGGAAGAGCGCTTCTGACGCTGAAATGGGACTTGGAAGTATGTCACTGAGTTATTTGAATTCGGTCCACGGAAAGATATTTGAAATTCTCATTTCAGATTTTAAGCCAAAAGACCTCAACGATCCCGAGTTTAGAGAATTTGTCGAAAACTTTAATCCTTGGACCTATTCAAATAGATCAGCAGATTTATTTCGATATGGCACTCAAATCATGTTTGATCTGGGCGCTCGCTGTTGCCTCTATCAGGACGCTGAGAAACGAAAATTGAATCCCTCGGTGGTCCAGGCAATCGAAGAGGCTCAGAAGGAAACAGATGGATTTGGACCTTCATTTTCTCAAATAGTCGCGGATATTCAAAAGAGTGCGGGATTTGAAATTTTTCAAAATTTGGGGATAGAAAGTGAAGCACGTAGAATTTTAGAAAAGGATCCAGAGTTTTTTAATGAATTCTTCTTCATTGTTGATAGATTGTTTCGTGATCACCTCAATCACACCCAGATTCAAAGAGTCTTGGCTAATTCAAATAGATCAAGGGCTCTAGATAAATTGCCAGAAATAGTCAGTATTTATGTTCGAATGTATTTGGTCCATATGATTGTTGAGACGAACAAGTTTATGAGTGATATTTATAATTCCAATTCAGTTGGGAGCGATCAAGTATTTCAGGAGGCTATTTTAAAATCGAGAGATATCTCTAGTAAATGGTTGAGTCTCCAGTCTCGGATTGATGTGATGGATAAATTTCTCGGCAGCTATTTCAAGGGGCAGAATACTTTCTCTAAGACCTACTTGGAAACATCTAAGATGTTACAGGCAGTTAATCGGAACGTGCACTACTTTTCTGTGTACCCGAATATGATCGTAATGACCTATTATTTGGCTAAGATGAGAGGGTCGGTGAAGGCTCAAACGTGGTGGGGTAAGACAATAGATATTCCGGCAGATACTATATTAGAGGAGCTATTTGAAGGTAGAATGGTAGATCTGTGGTTTCGATTTGGGGTCGATTCTGAAGTTTTGAGTAAGGAAATGATTCTTTACTCATTTCAGTATATGATGAGTACGAATACTCTCAATACCTTTGTGGCAAAAGAAGACAGTTTAAAGAGTTCGAACAGATCAAACGGCTCAACGGGTTCAAATCGGAGCAAGTTCTTCGATCTCATTTTTACAAAATACCTTGATCAAGGCCTGCGTGAATTAAACGATGATGTTCTTAAATTCGAGAGGGACACTATCGGAAGTGAGATGTTTAATGAGGTTAAGCAAGTTTGCCAATATGAGTTTCAAGCCCAAGGGAGCGGAAGAGCTCCGCACTTAATGATTAACTTTCTTAACCTCAGTCGCTACACCTACTCGGGTGCCGGAAAGAATGGCATCAACGAGATGCTGTTGGAGTTTCTTGGTGGGGCATTTAAACCGGCGAATGCAATTCGTACTGTCATAGATCAAAAAGTAAGTCATTTATTGACCATGATCGATTTGATTGAAGCTGATTTATTGCGTTCAAAGAAAATCGGAAAACGAGGGGATAGTCATCCAGATTTAGTAAAAGTCCGAGAGTATCTCGTGAATCTGGAATCTCTGAAGAGGCGATTCATGAATTTCTTTATTTCTAATCACCGAAAATATCTCGATTGCTTTTTGACGCTCAGTGAAGTTGAACAGAGAAGGATGAATAGGATCTACGAAGAGGAGCGCCAGCACCTAGGTAGAATATACGATTTATTGTCTTCTCTTGGAGAGGAGAAGAATGAGAGCGATTTTAGCAAGAAAGCTAAATATATTAATGAAGTGTATTTTCGTAACAAGGAGAATGCTTACAGGTTTGATCGGATTGATGGTTTGACTTACAGAATGTCCAAATTTGATCTTTTGACAAGGATAAAGCGAAGTATTGAAAATGACATTTTTATGACTCCATCCGATAGGGAAAAACAAGTTTATGGGGAGGATCTCTCTCGCCTCTTGAGACCTAGGGCTGTTGAAGTGCATATGCCTGTCGGCCTGGACAGAGAGGACTTGGTATCGAAGGGAACAAGTCTTTCAATTTCATATCGCTTGGGAATGCAAAGAGTTGATTTTATCAAGCAAGGGATGGCTGTCTTTAATTCAAAAGCAGACGCATTTGTTGAATGGAACGGTCAGATGGCTTCAGAGTCTGGTATGAAACGTTATTTGGAGACGCTCGTTGAAATGTATCTAATTGGAGCAAATCGATCTAGGAGTGAGCCCTGTTCAAGTGGCAATGAAAAATGTCCCGACTCCTTAGTAGTAACTGCGGATGATTTGATAGAGATATATCTTCGAGTTTTGGGCAGTTATACCTTAAACGAATTTGATGTCGAAAATGCTCAAGACTTAGGATTTGATGGAAAAATGCCGAAGAATTTTTTTGAAGAGTGGATTTTTGAGAAGACTTCGCTGGCCAGACTTCCTCTCTTTTACGGTCTCATGAACAGTGTCTATGAGACTGCGGGAATTCGAATTGATAACAAGGGCAAAAATGCAAATTCAAGTCGGTGGACTGGACCGATTGTCGAGGCGACTTCGTTTGCACGCACCTTGAATAATTTGGGGGTATTCATCTTTCCACCAGGGCCTGAAGTTCGAGATGCGGTTCGGTTGCGTTATGGATCTAGAGCTCATCATGCTCTTATCCGTGTTCAGGAGATTTTTGATAAAATTGGGGAATTGGAGCTGTCTGATAAGAATGTTATCGATATTTATCCAAGATTAAAGCAGCCCTTTTATTTGGAGGACAAAGTTCCCGTATATTGGTGGAGCAAGGGTGGAAGTTTAAATCTTGTGGATAGGCAAAAAGTTGAAAATTTGCAGGTCATCAAGAAGAGCTTCATTCAACAAACCGACAATTTCTATCAAACCAAATCGATGCTTAAGGTGGACTGATGGAGTTGGCAAGATGAAATGGTTTACTACCAATATTTATCCTGTCATTCTGAGGGTTCTTCCGAGAATCGTTCTGGGCCTTTTCTTCCAATTGTATTTTGGACTTGCTTCTGCTGATGGCGGAGACACGACCACGAAGGCGGGAGAAAGCGATTGGTCGGGTATTTTGAGATACAGCGTCTTAACTGATGCTGCTCAGGAAGTGAGCCCTCGGTCATACACCCATGTCTTCTTGGGGGATCTGGAATATTCCTTCAATTCCTCTTGGTCATTGGCTGGTAATGTCAGTTTTAGAGCGGGGACTGTGGGTGATCAAATTTATAAAGGCCCTCAAGAGTCGAAAGGCGAGAGAATCAATCCTGGGGCAGGAGTGGTTCTAAACTATATGTTTTTGATTTTTGGAGATAATTCTCTCAAGTTTTTTGGAGGCTTCGATGGGTTTCTGGATGAGAGCAGTCGCCTGGAGGGATATCTTGGGCTTTTTTCGCTTGGAACAGAAATGACTTTGAATTTTACTGAGGTGGGATATGTCATGGGGCATAGTTTTGTTATCTCGGAGATGGCGAATAGCTTTGAATATTCGACCGAGGGAAGTGCCAATCCTAACTTATATTACAATTACTCTTTTAGTAACAACCTCTCGTTCATGAAGTCATGGACGCTGAATTATACATTCGGTTTTAAAATGACTCGATATCTCGATGATTTTTTGAGTTATTCTTATTCGAATAAATACGGCATTTCTTCGAAGTGGGGTCAGTTTTCAACTGGTCTGAGCTATGAAAATGGGGGTTTTACAGAAGATGGATATGTTGATCTCTGGTACATCGATGCTTATCGCCGGCTTCTGAAGTTAACGCTGTCCTATGTGTTTTGAGGCACCTTTCTATGTGGAAGTTTTTGAAGTCTATATTCATTGGAATTTTGATTTCGGCTTGTACCGAAAAAGGGCGTCCAATTCATACCCATGAGGGAGCTCGCGGAGATAGTCGACAGAAAATAGAACCCGCTGGGATTTCGGGGGACATTTCTGTATCGGATCGATTTTCAGATTTACCCGAAATTGAAAGAAGGGCGACTGTGACGAGGGATCTCATTTCTGAGATTTTATCTCCCCTGGCTCTGAGGATTTTAAGCCCAAAGGAAGTCGAAGCTCCGAAATCCTATCTCCAGCCGGATTGGGTTCGTGCCTTAGATCTGTTCAATAGGCTTCTGCTCAAAGAGATCGCAAAAAACCCTTCGTCAAGTGATGTTCAGCGCCTTATCGAGGAGTATGTTGCAGCCGTCAGTGTCTCTTGCGAGCAGGTTGTGATGAGTTGTGCGGGAATTCGCAATTTTCGGCGCAGTCCAAGTTCGGCTGAGGTTTTGAAAGTCGCAGCGAAGAGGGCTGTGGACGTGACGGAGTACTATCGGCGCCTGGCTCTGGCTCTGGCTCTAAAGAATCAGCAATTTGACCCTGAACTTCTGGAAATGCTGACTTACCGGTTTGCTGAGGGACGAAGCAAAATGATTTCGGATGATCGTCGTGCCTTGCTGAAATCTGTGGTTGAGTTTTCCTTATCAAATCTGCAGATGACTTCGAGATCAAAATCTGAAAACAGAGGATTTTTGGAAAGACTTGGAGCCTTGAATTTGATTTTTCGAGGCGATTTTGGGTTGAGTGAAGTAGCAAAAGGAGCTCTTGCAAAACTGATATCGTCTTCAGAATTTTTATACGATTCTTCAGGGAAATTGCGCTCCGAGATAATTTCCATCATCACGGAGAATCTGAGTGAGAAGGAGGGATTTAAGGAACGGCAGAATTTATTGTCTAGCCAAAGGGTCTTTTTGCCCACGGCTGTGGGGTTTTCCCCAATTGATCGTTTTGATGAGTATGTCTTTATCGTTGATCGTATTTTTAATCAAAAAATGTCGGTTGATTTAGGGGCTGAATTATTTTTGGCGACGAAACGAGATCAAAGTCAGCTGGCTTCAACAATTCAAAATTATGCGCGAATTCAATTTCTATTTTCGCTTTATAAGGCCACTTTATTAGCTAAGGAGAAAATATTCAGTGCTCCAGTTGAGAGTGAAAGGCTGCTTTGGAATGCGATAAATGAAAGCAGCTCGATTGGTAAGGTTTGGAGCGATTTGAGGGCGAATTTGGGACCTCTAGAGAAGCTTTCTGTCGCAATAACGAGGGGCAGCGAAGGTGAGTCTTCAATAAAGAGGAATCAGTCCTTGTTTGGAGAGATTGATAAAAGCATCAAGCTAGTCGCTGTGTATCCACACATGATGATTTTATTTTATATTTTATCGAAAAAGAATTTTGAAGTTCATTTAAAAATGCCATCCTATTCTAAGACTCTTTATTCATCCGATCTGATGAGCTATTTGTATCGTGGTGATTTTCCGCCTCTTTTTAACTATACCTTGGATAAAAATAAAATTTCCAGCATTGAAATGTTTTATGCCTTTGATTTTGCCCTACGTACAAATCTGTTTGGTCTTTCTGGGATCGATCCAGATCAGTTTGTTGCTGATGCTGTTCAGAGATTTGGAGAAAATAATGTGGAATATGTTCGAAGGAGTTTAAGTTCCATTCGGCAGCGCTTTCAGCAAGCTCCAAGCTATAGAACATTTCGGAATATTTGTAATGAGTTTGGTGGTTCCGCACCTGAGCCTCGTGGATTTTATTTCTCTGAAGTGGCGAGTTCTCCCTATTTTGGAAATTTGATTGAGCCTATCTTGATGCGATTGTCCAGCAAGAGCGGAACTTCAGGGGTTGGCGCGGGTAGCTTGGCGAAAGAGAGCCAAGGTTTAAATTTTATGGATGTGACATTTTCGGAATCTGTTGAGAGATTGCGAATCGATTTAGAATCGGCCTTAAGAATGGCGAGAGCCATGAAAGCCTCTTATGAGAGCTACTTGAGGGGGCCCATGGGTATGAAGTCTGGAGAGATCTCCAAGAGAACTTCGAAGATTGATGGCTGGATATATGAGGTGACCAAGCTGCGCCGGGACTATCTGGCCGAGGCTTCAATAAGGTATCAGGAAACAGGTCGGTGCTTACGACCTTTGGTGGCGAAGGAAGAGGAAATTCAAAATGAGGTGATAAGGGCAGAGCAGGCTTACCTCCGACAGGTTTATAAGGCTATTCGGGCGTTGAGACGTCAAGGCGGTGACAAGATCCTCCGGGACCAGGAAATAAGAAAAAAGTATATTTTTAAGGGACTTCCGGAGGAGTTTCCTGGTCTGGATAAAATAGACGAGAATGGTTATTTATACCATCGCCTGGATTTGTTGGTTCGCATTGGTCGCTACATCAGTGATGGTTTGAAGACCGACAGTGAGACAATAGCTGCGATTGCTCCGAACGTGAAAATGAATTTTGGGGACTCGATGATCTCTGAGATAGAGGTTGGTCGTCCGTCTGAGGAAAAGTACCTTTCATTCACGGACACGGAGGAGGAATTCGTAAAAAGTGGAATGCGTCTTATTTTTCGGGTGGGCAGACCAATGCTCAATTGGAATTTAAATGGTTCTCGCATTGCGGGATGGGAGGAGCGAATCTCAAGTATGGTCAGTCTCTACCGACTGGAGAGCAGCGAGCTAACAAATAAGGGTCAGAGCTTGTTTTCGGCCGATGAAATCATTGAGGAGCACCGTGGGTTTTTGAAATTGACTCAGATAAGCCCCTTTGAAGTTCAACTGTATAATAGTCTTCAAAGACAGGAAAAGTATGAACCAATTTTCTTCTCTACAATCTTGCTCAATATTGACTCTGCAAGATCCCGTATTCGTGAAATTCTTGGTTTATTTGATTTTCCTTCTCTTTTGGTTACTTCCGATATTTTGGGATTTAATTACAGTCTGGTGCAGTTGGCAAAGGACAGAGGAGTGAGTGAAGATCCCCAGGCGAGTCGTGAAATTGAGCGGGTTATGCCTCGGCGTGAGGGATATTTTAGTTTAGGAAGGACTTATTTTGAAAATCGCTCTGCAAGAAACAGAGGTCGTCTGATGTTGGAATTTAATCCTGAGTTAGATCGCCATCTTGATAGAGAAATTCGACATCGGGTTGATTGGGAGATTGGGCGAGTGAATCATTTTCGAGATTCTTTGGAGAAGAAAATTTCAGAGTATAAAAATCTGTCAGTTGAGGAACAGCCTCGATTTGATTTGAACCTACGTGAATCTACCAGAGAACCTTTGGTGAATGGTCGTATTTTCTCAGACTTTGATTTAAAACTGGGCCGGTTTCATCGTGAGACTCAGAACTGCTTTCGGAACAATAAGTGCATGGACTTTCAGTAAATTTTCTAGAAATTCATTCCAATACCAAGTCTGATAGCAATAGTGGTTGCGGACACCTGTTCGCTCGCAGGTAACATTCCATATTCAGCTTGAAAAGGCACAAAAAATTTATCGTTCACATACCAATCAAAGCCTCCTCCGATGGCCATCACGCTCGTATTAGTGATGGAGCTTTCCTCAAGAGCTGTGGTTTCCTTAGACATTGGGAACCACAGTGTAAATCCAGCCCCAAGCCAGGAGCGAAAAGTCTTGAGTGAGAATAGGTAGCGGGCCCAAAAATCGAGGGTGAGATATTGAATATTAACTTTGCAAATGGCGTTTCCGCAGGCCGTAGACACCACATCTCCCTCGGCCGAGAAATTTTCCATTCCAAGAGTGCCGCGAAACCAGATGCTTTCAAAAAGGGCGTAGTCGAACAGGGCTTTGTAACTGATGCCGGATCCAGCAAGGCTCGCCGTCTGGGCTGGAGTAATATCTAGATCAACTGACATGGAGTTCATTCCCATCCCAAGCAAAATTCCCCAGGCCATGGTGGATTTTGATGAGGAGGCTTTTTCGCGAGCTGAAGATGACGATTTACCCTTTGAGCTGCCAGAAGATCCGCTCGATCCGCGAGCGAGAAGTGTATCTCCCTCTGTGGCTTTTCCTTTTCCTAGGCTTGCGATAGCTTTATCACCTTTAATGGAAACGATTTTTAAGATTCCCTTTTTCTTACCGCCTGAACCCACAATGTAGAAGGCTTGGCCCTTTTCTACGGTTTCGCCCTCAAGTTCAATCAGTAATTTTTTTCCCTTAACCTTGCTCACCTTTGCAGCCCAGGCTGGAGACGAAGAGAGAACCATACAAATGACAGTGACCAAGGATGCGACAATTCTAATGATCAGGTTCATATTTTCACTCCTGCACTCTCTCCATCTTAGGAAAATCGCCGTCTTGACGCAAAAAGAAAGGCTCATATAGGCCTGTTTCAGGACCTTGGATATCCGGGGCGCGCAAAAAATAGGGGGAGGACATCCTGAATGAGCAGGGCAGTCTTGGCCAGGGGAATTGAAAGAGGATGGCAATACAAGGTGTTCTGTCCTTCACTGCTGTCCAAGCTGATGAGATGTTTCACAAACCCTAGACTTTTGTATGAACTATAAGTTTTCATCGTCCAGATTGCTTCCTCCACACGGAATTCAAAAATCCCAGTGAGGATCAGCTCGTGAGGGTCAAAGAGTGGCTGGGGGGAGCAGTCTTCATTCTTGTATTGAACAAAATTCTGAACATGTTGGGCCGCAAATTCTAAGCCCTGCTTTTCAAGGAATTCTCTTCCTTCCGATTGCCAAACACTGCAACTGAGTTGGGTAGAGAAAAGAGAGACCAGCAAGAGAGCGAGAAGCAGCCCGTAAACACGAATACAATACCCACCTGTCATTCCATTGTCCGCCTTTTGATTTCATTCTAAATCGGAAGCGGACAATTTGGGACTTAAAAAGGGTCCAGGAAAAAGGGGAAGCCGATCCCTAAAATGGTATCTCCTCATCAGCATCAAACTTTGGTTCAGGTCCGAAATCCTGAGACCCCATGTCATCAATGCTCCCACGTCCTGTTTCGGACTGATTGCCTCCGCCCAAAAATTGAATGACGTTGGCGACAATTTCAGTCGTGTATTTTTTCTGTCCCTGTTGATCTTCCCACGAACGTGTTTGCAGTCGGCCCTCTATATAAACTTGACGACCTTTAACGAGATACTTGCCGGCCAATTCCGCCTGTTTTCCCCAGAGGACAATTCGATGCCATTCTGTTCGTTCCTGGCGCTGACCCTCGCGGTCTTTCCAATTTTCACTTGTGGCGAGACTCAATCGAGCCACGGTGTTTCCAGAAGATATAGTTTTAACTTCGGGATCTGTACCCAGGCGACCCACGAGAATGACTTTGTTTACTCCAGACATTCGAATTCCCCTTATAAAGTGTGTGTGCCAGGATCTTATGGCTTATTTGCGAAAGCCTTGCAACCCGTCTTGCGGAGGGACGTTCTTATTGGTGGACATGACGTGAAGCATCAATCAAAAGGCGGCCAATGCAGAAAAGGACGGATTGACGCCAAATCGCGAGCCCGAAATCCGGACAGCGTAACTGGCTCCCGTCAGAGTGAGGGTTTTGTAACCGTCAAGTATTCCTAAGAATAGCGACAAGCTTTCTTGGGCCGCCTTAGTGACATTGAGCTTTAATTTCAATTCATAAGCGCCGAATTGAGGAACCAGCCCGCCCCCGCGGGAGTTCATTGTGACATCAATGGAGCCCTTGAGCTGTCCGTTAAAGGCATCTTTAGGGCCGCCGAGCTCAGCCATTTCAATAATGAATTTTCCTCCCACCATCCGTCCCTTCAGCATCATCTGTGTCCAATTAAATGCCGGAAGACTCAGTGGCCCATAATAGGTTGGAATTGTTGAGGGAGGGAGTTTGATTTCACCCGTGTTGAATTCGATTTCTCCCTGAGGCTGATCGCGAAAGGTCGGATCTACATCAAAAGAAGTGTTCAGATTCGCCTTTCCTGTCAATTTGATGGGAATTTCGACGAGTTCTTTGAGATGACTCAACTCAAGCTGGGTCACTCGCAATTCAATGTCTTTTCTATAGACGCCTTCCTCCACCTTCTCGCCGGACTTGAACTTCAAACTGACATTCCCCTCAAGAAAGCCTTCAGCTCTGGCCACAAGGCCTGGCTTGAAGGTGAGCAGTCCGGCAATGGAAGGCGACAAAGTCAATTCATCGGCCTTAATCGTTGGGAGTTGCGGAGTCTGAACTTCAACTTTTTCAAGATTGATTCCGGGTGTGGGAAAAAAATCAATTCCCAAATGGTCGAACTGGATAAAGACTTGGTTGTCAGAGAGTTTACTGACTTGGATTGTGACCACGTCAGCGAGGTCATCATAGGGAAACAAAATCAAAGTGAATAAACTGGAACTGATAAAAACAAGAAAAATCTTTTTTTTGTGGTACTTAAATATTTTCTTTAAGAATTCAGCAATGCGAGCGATGATAGCCATTTCTTACTTCCCTCCCCTTTTTCTTGGGCGAGGTCCCTCGGATTCAGGTTTTTTTTCCGGCTGAGGAAGTGAATAACTGATGAGTTTAAATACGGTGTCAAAGTAGTGAGGATCTTCGGAAGAAGCGGCTATCTCGAGACCTGTCATCTTGACGCTGCTGTCGAGGTTTTGTAGCTGATAACCCAAATCAATCACTTGGCGAAGATTGAGTTTTTTGACTTGGACCTTCAGTCCTTGCTGTTGAACGTTTTTTGGAGCCAAGGTATTTTCAGGATCTCCCTCGGGAAGACTCTCCATTTGACCTATTTGGGTTTCAAGTAGTCCGGCCTGCGAAAGACTTGCTTTGGCCTTAGATTCCATTTCGCTGCTATCTAAGCCCTGTGGCAGAGGCGGGCCGCTCGCTAGGCTACGAGTTCTTAATAAGGCACGAATGAGACCGCGGTGTTCTTCAAACTCTGAGACAAAGTCCTTTGAAGAGGATAAAAACGAAAATGGGATGCTTAACAAAATAATGAGAAAAAAGATCAAAGACCCAAGAATGAGCCCGCGTTGAGTCTTGGCTGGAAGAATCTCGAATTTTTCTCGGAGATTATTGTAATAGGAACTCTCTTCGATGGCGTCTTTGACCGTATTGAACATTTCGGTCATTCTATCTTTGATATCATCGAGATTTAGCACTTAACTGCCCTTTATTCGTTCAACGCGAAAACGCAAACCAAATGCAGATTTTCCACTTTGAATTTTCACTGTCGGATTAAATTTTTCAATTTTTCCATCGAGAGAAAGTCCCTTCCAAGATGCAACCAGAGCATCTACTTGAGAGGGTGAAGCGACGGAACCTTGAATTTCCACCTGGTCATTGTCGACTCGGACGGACGCCACATCAACCACAATTTTTTTCTTGCTTGGTGTGGACTCAGTGATCGACTTCAGGACATCTAAGGCAGAAGAGATGCTATGAACTTTTTCAGCCAGTTTGCGATTTTTGGCTTCATTTTCCTTTTCCTGAATGTACTTTCGAATATTAGATGAATTGGCTCTTGCCCCCTTGAGCTCTCCGCCGGTGATGTTTTGTGCTTGTACTTTTAACTGCTCAAGAGCGTTTTCTGTCATAGTTTGAGAAAAGGACTCGCGCAGAATGGACCAAATAAGGAGGGCTGCGAAGCTCACGGCAGCGATCGTGAGCGTATGTCCCCACTTCTCCATGACACGTTTGAACGTCTGACTTTGCTTTGCGAGGACTCCACGAAGTAAATTAACGGCCGGATTTCTGGGGCGCTTGAGTCCTTCGATCGCCAAAGAGATGGCGACGGCTCCCGAAACTTCTCCTGCATTGTTGCTTTCAACATTAAGTGAGGCATTACCTGAAATTTCTTTCAGCCGATTAAACGGGATCTCTAACTTTTGAGTCAGATAAGGCCCTAGGTTTTGAAGTTGACAAGCCCCTCCGCACAAGAACGCCTTTTCTATATGGATATTTTGGTCGGATTCAATTTCAAGGAGAGTGAGATGCAGTTCGTGGGCCAACCCATCAACTACGTCCTTGATCGTATTAGAAAAGGAGATTTGATCATTGGTGGCTCCTTGGTCCGAGGTGAGAATAAATCCCTTTTTACGTAATTCTTTGAGCGCCTCCACAATATGAATCTGGTATTTTCTTGCGAGAGCATTTGCGATATCCGTCCCTCCCCAGTCCAGGGTACGAATAGCTACCAACCTATTTTCAGAGCGAATGATAAGGAATGTCGATTTATGTCCAATATTGAGTATGGCCTGAGCCCCATGGGGGGCAGAGGGAGAAACCTCTCCCTCTGTCGCAAGAGGGGCCGGTTCTTGAATCGGAGGTTCACTCCAGTCTTCAAACAAATTAGCAAAGGCGATCCCCTCCGGGCAAATAATGCTGGGGTCGATGCTCCCGTCGCGGGCCTTTTGAATTTGGGCCTTGATTCGAGCCAGAGGGGTGGTGCAGGCGAGAACTTCGGCACCCGCGCCTCTGTAACGAGTGACCTTGCCATCAAAAATGGCACCATCACTTGAAAAAGGAATGTCGTCCTCAAGTTCAAAGGGGATGCTCTTAAGAATTTTATGACGTTCTTTAAAGGGAAACTCACGCAGTCTGACAATGACTTGTTCTTGGGGCAAACCAAAGACAAAAAGGGTGGAAGAGTGATCGCTGTACTGGCTGCTGATCGTTCGTAAAATATCGAGAACTTCGATTTCTGTATCCTTGGTAGGATCTGTACTCAGGGGGAATTCCTCGAGACGAGTGAGAGTGAAGGAGCGTTGAGTGGCCTCGACTTCTGCGATTTTGACGCTGAATCGGCCGATATCAATGCCAACACTTCTCATGCGAGAGATCTCCATCCTCTTAAAAACCCTGATTCCTCATACGATTCGCATTCGTATGCTATCAGTTCTCATTCCAATATACTATAGTGGGTCGACCCTTCGGCGCATTTAATTTTGTTTTTGTTGGCTTTTTTTCATCCGGAGGCTTTGGTTTTTCTTCGGCACTATTGGGTGTGGGTTCGCCACCGCTTTGACCACCATCGCCGCCGGGTTCGGCTTCGTCTTTCTCGGCTTTGGTCAAGATTTCGATATACCTTTCCTTGATGTTGTCGAAATCAAAAGTCACAACCTCGATATCTCTCGAGACTCGGCCGAAGACGCCCGTGGCTCTGATGCGAAAGTTAAGCTCCGCATCAAATGTCAGCGGGATTTTCGCCGGGTTGAACGAAGCTGTGCGGACTCCCAGAGATTCAATAAACTTGTAAAAATCATCGGTAGATTGAAAGGGACCTCCCTCATTTGAATTTGAACGCCGTTTCATGATTTTGTCGACGATCTCATCGGTCAATTGGGGGTCAAGAGATTTAAGAACTTCCTTCACAGAATAATTGACGTTGATGCCTTTAGATCCGTAGACCGTCACACGTCTTGCTAAGACCTCGAAGAGTTCATCCGTCATCCCGGCGACCATATGCATTTCTTTGAGGGTCTTGAAGGGAGCACTGGGAGGAACGGAGTCACTTTTAAAATCAGGATAGTATCCCTTCTCTGCTCCGCCATTGAGGCTCTGGCTGTCGTCATCAACCCAATCAATCATATTGTTGACGAGTTCTTCGAAATTAAAAGAGCCGTAGCGTTTGGCAAATTTTTCGTTAGAATCGACTTCAGCCTGAAAGACCTGAAGGATTTGTTGACGAGTGGCTTTCACCAACTCTTTCGAGTCAGCACCCAGGTCATTGACGTCTATTCTTCCTCCCTCCGATTCAATTGCAACCGAATAGGAGGCCTTCATGGAGGACTCTTTGACCACTGTTTCAATCTGAGCCTTATCAACACCGTGAATTTCATCAGGTAGCACAGGAGGCCACATGAAAGGAAACTGCCAAAGAGGGTCAAGCATAAATTGAGCTTGACCGAGCTTATCGCCAAAAGCGGCTAAAGCTTTTTTGTACAAGTGTATTCGAAAGAGACTCAGTTCGATGGCGGCGCGTGCGGCATAATAGGCCCGGATTCTTGAAACACCTTGAGTGGCAATATTGTTTTCAATGCTGGTACGATAGGAGACCTCGACGGCCAAAAAAGTCAGAATGGTCATGATGAAAATCGCCATCATTAAAGCGACACCGCGGGAATTACTGAGCGGGGTCAGGATTTTCGTCAGTCGGGTTTTTCGCTTCGGCATTCTTTTCCTCTTTGGTTGGGTTGTTAGGAAATCGGACTGCTGCGACAAGAGTCATGCTCACCGGCTTTTCTGAAGGATTTGTCTTGTTGTGGTATTCAAGGGTGATTTCAACTGCGTAGGGAAAATTATTTTCCGAGTTGGCATCCCCTCCCTTATTTGTTTTCCACTGTTTGGTCCAATCCTCTTCTTTGCCCGGTCCCAAGTAGCGAAGCTCAAAACGCAGCACATGTTCCAGCAAAACAGTTTCGGTACCCCCCTTTGTGACATCATCGTCGATCAGGGGATCAATGCGTCTCCAAAGGCACTGGCTTGATTTTTTCTTATCGTAGCGGTTGCGGCAATCACGCAAGAAATATCCGATCTCAGCTTGATCACTGGACCGATCGTCCTCGCGGATACGCGCATAGTTGAGTGTGGTGAAATCCATTCGGTTTTCTTCGCCCATAAAATGCGTAAATATTTTTTGCTTCTTTGGTTTAAAGGGCTTAGCAGGTTCAGTTGGACTTGGAGGTGGCGGAGGAGGGTCCACTGGTGGGGGTGGGTCTGGTTTTTTGGGGTCTGATGGTGTGGGGCCCTTTTTCAGACGCTCCAGACGTTCCTTTTCGGAGATGTTATAGAGTTGAACACCAATGTCCCGGTAATGGAAAGCGAGGTTTACATCACGTTCCATAATGCGCAAGGCGTCCCTCACTGTTGATTTGCGATCAATGTCACCCTCAACTTTGATTTTTGATTTCACAGCTCTCTGAACAGTTTCTGCTGTGTAAGCAGCGATGACGGCCAGAATGGCCGTGGCAATCATCACCTCCATCAGAGTCATACCGCTTTGTGAAAAAGTGGGGGTTCTCTTCATTTGGTTTTTTCACTTTCATTCGGCTGAGGGTCACTTGGATCACCCCCTGGAGCACCTCCTGTAGGAGTTCCTCCCCCACCCCCAGGCATGGCAATTTCCTGCTCCCAGTCAACGAAATATGTGGTTGCATCGTAGGTCGTAGTTTTGCTTCCTGACTTAAGGAGCACACTGACGGTGACTTCTTTTACGGCCTTTGAAACAAACTCGGAGAGCTGTTTGATCATCGTGATGAGCATTTCGTTTGCGCCGCCATCCTTTGACGTGAGGAGGGCGGAGAGGTCTGGCATTTGAAACTTCTGAGACTTGAGCTTCCAGCTGTAATTAGGAAGATCGGCTCCAAAGTCTCCCTCTTCCTCTTCGGGAATTTCGGATACAGGAGCTTTCTGAAATTTCGCTTCGATTTCTGTCATTTTTCTTTCAAGCAATGTGGCGACGTTGTTAGACAGAGTGATCTTGCGAACACGGTTAAAGTTTCCTGACCAGGTCTGTGAGACGGTTATAATAACCCCCGTCAGAATGGCTATTGCGAGAAGGACTTCAAGTAATGTGAAGCCCTCTGCAGAAAGTTGAGGAGTCTTTTTCACTGGTCTCGTACTTCCTTTAATTCTAAGCGTTTTGTGACAACATCACCTTTTCCGGTCAATGGATTTATGACAAAGGTCCATGTTTCTCCCTCCGCGATTCGAAAATGGACGGCTGCTTCCTGAACCAGTCCTTCTGGAAAGAAGTGAATAAAAGCGCGGCCGGAGTTGAAAGGTCGGTCACTGCCAGAGATCTCAACGTCTTCGAACCAAAGGGGAGAGGGCAAAATCTGCTTCTTTTTTAGAATCGTTTCGTCAAAAGCAAAACCATCCGTATCGATAGGATTGCCATCTTTGTCTTTTTCCTCATCGGAGCGATCCGACTTCGATAGGAGAACTCGCGAGGAACTCTTTTCGATCCAATACTCATGCTGAGATTTGCCGCTTTCAGCTCCATCTTTCATGTCGATCACAATGCGATAAGTTGCATTTTCAAGACGAGCCCGGTGGCGAATTTCGCGAGAAAGGACAGTAAATCTTCTGATCACTTCTTTGAGTTGATTGTTTTTGTTTCCAATGCGAGGAAGAACCATGACAACGATAGATGCCATGATTGCAACGACAATCATGACTTCAATGAGGGTAAAACCGGCATCGTCGCGATGTTGATGCCGGCGAAATAAGCAATTTCCTCGTAAGAGAGAGAATCTAGAGATTCTCAGAAGAGATATCTTCGTCTTCGCCGGTCCCACCTTCACGTTTATCCCCACCCAAAGATTTCAAGACGTATGAGTTGCCCTGGGCCTCGTAGAGATATTCATTGTTCCAGGGATCTCGAGGAACTTTTTTGATATAAGGATCAGGTCCCCAACCGGAGCAGCTGGGTTCCCCACTCGGAGCCTGCACCAAAGCAGAGAGACCTTGATCTGACGAGGGATAGAATGAGCAATCTGCGTAAAACATATCCAGTGATTTTCCGAGCTCTGAGATCTGCAACTTTGCTTGGCCGATTTTGGCCTTCTTTAACCGACCCATCACCGTCGTGGCCAGAATTGAAGCCAATCCCCCAAGAATTAACAGCACGATCATGATTTCGACCAGTGTCATGCCTTTTTGATTTGGGTTTATCGTCTTAATTTTTTTTATCATGTTAACCATTTCAACCTCCAAAAGCTTAACAACAATGAGTGGTCATCCTAGCCGCCAATGTTAGACATTTCAAATATTGGGATCATGATGGAAAATACTATCACCCCAATAACGCAACCCATTAAGATAAGCATCAAAGGAGTGAGGAGAGAAGTCAGGCCTTCAACTGCATTTCGAACTTGAAAGTCATAGGCATCACTGACCTGCGTCAACATATTCTCCAGTTCTCCTGTTTTTTCACCAATATTGATCATGTGAATGACAATAGGAGGAAACTGTCCCGATTTTTTAAGGGGTCCCGCAATAGATTCTCCTTCACTGATATTTTCACGGGCGTCATCGAGAGCTGTTGCCAAGACTTCGTTGTCTACGACGTTTCGAACAATGGACATGGCCGTCAGCATCGGAACCCCTCCTCTGAGGAGAGTCGAAAGAGTTCGGGTAAAGCGAGAAACCGCCACCATCCGAGCCAGTTTGCCAATAGCCGGAAGTTTTAAAAGTATCGCATCCCATTGTCCGCTGCCACTGGGGGAGTTTTTCCAACTTTTGAAAACAAAAAATACGGCGAAAATAATAACCGTAATCACGTGCCAGTAATTGACCAACAAGCCGCTAAAATCAATCACCATGACCGAATACCAAGGCAAGGTCATTTCTGGATTGGACTCAAAAACAAGAACCATTTTGGGTATCACAAAAACGAACAAGACGGACAGCATCGCGAGCATAAAGACCATCATCAGAACCGGATAGATCATGGCAGATTTGATTTTACTGTTGAGTTCATTTTGTGATTCAGTAAACTCTGCCAGTCGAAGTAAAATGACGTCTAAAGTTCCTGACATTTCTCCGGCTTCACACATTGAGACAAAGATAACATTAAAAATCTTGGGGTATTTCCTGAGGGACTTGTGAAAAGGAGATCCTTCATTCACATTATTTTTAATATCTGCAATCACTTCAGAGAGCATTTCGTTTTCAACTTGCTCAGACACGGCCCCGAGACTATCGACCAATGGGATATTGGCTTTGAGCAAAGTCGCTAACTGTCGAGTCATCATGGAGAGATCATTGACGCTGACGCCTTTGTTGTGCCCGGCTTTCTTGGTTTTTCCTTTTTTGACGGCTTTTGATTTATCCTTCAGATCGATGACGAAAACGCCATCCTTTTTGAGTTTGGCGCGAGCCGTGCGAGCGTTTTCGGCGTCGAGTGTTCCACGTAAATTTTTGCCAGCCTTATTGAGGCCCTTGTATTCAAAGAGTGGCATGGATAAGACCGCCCTTATAATTGCTCATTTAGGCATCAACCTGAGTATTTGTGAGGACTTCTTCGATACTTGAGATTCCCTTTAAAACTTTCTGAATACCGTGGTCGCGAAAGGTTTTCATTCCATCTCGAAGAGCGGCCTTTTTGATCGTGCCGCCGTCCTGTCTCTGCATAATGAGGGTTCGAATTTCTTCGGTAATGAGAAGCAATTCTTGAATGACAGTTCGCCCAATATAGCCCTTTTGGTTGCATTCATTGCAGCCAACCGGCCGACAGATATTGGCGCCGCGCACTTGGCTTCTAGTGAGGTCGAGACTTGCCAATTCGACGTCCGTGGGGTCATAGGTTTGTTTGCAGTGAGGACACAAAATTCTCACAAGCCTCTGGGCAATCACACCAAGCAAAGAAGTTGCAATCAAAAAAGGTTCACAGCCCATGTCAATGAGTCGCGGAAAGACTCCGGCAGAATCATTGGTATGAATTGTTGAAAGAACCAAGTGGCCCGTGAGCGAAGCGTTGATCGCGATGTCTGCAGTTTCGAGATCTCGAATCTCACCGACCATGATGACGTTCGGATCTTGTCGCAAAATGGATCTCAATCCCGTCGAGAAGGTGAGTCCGATTTTCGAATTGACCTGGATCTGCCCGATTCCATGAATTCGCTGCTCCACCGGATCTTCGACCGTGATAATATTCTTATCAATGGAGTTAATTTTTGTGAGACAGGCATAAAGTGTCGTTGATTTACCACTTCCTGTCGGGCCCGTGACAAGAAAAATTCCATATGTCTTCGAGAGGAGATGACTGATGTTTTTAAGACTTTCTTCAGAAAATCCTAATTGTTCTAATTCGAGTACAACATTGGATCGATCCTGAAGACGAAGCACGAGGCGTTCTCCGAAGGCCGTTGGGACTGAGCTCACCCTCACATCAATGTCTTTTCCGGCCAGCTTCAAAGGAATCCGACCATCTTGTGGAAGGCGTTTCTCTGCAATATTCAAATTGGCCATCACTTTTATTCGAGAAGTGATGGAGTTTTGCAATTTTTTTGGCGGCTTGAAGATATCGAAAAGAATCCCATCAATACGAAATCGAACAACCATGTCTTTTTCGTAAGGCTCCAAATGAATATCGGAAGCCTTTTCTTTCACCGATCGAAAGAGCAAGGTATTGACCAATTTAATCACTGGAGCATCGTCATCTCCGGCCTCCAGAAGATCAATAACGGGGTCATCGAGGTCGTACTCCTCGCTTTCGATATCATCGAGGCCCTCCAGGGCTGCGGTGCTCTTTTCATAGACTCGGTTGATCGCTTCCTGGAGCTTGGCACTTGTCGTGACTTTCACTTCTATGCGTTTGGAAAACAAAACGCGCAAGTCATCCAATACCTTGAGATTAATAGGATTTGAGGTCAGGACGACGAGCTTGTCTGTCTCGAGTCGAAAAGGGAGAACCTCGTTGTTCTTGGCGTAGTTGATGGGAATATCCCGAATCAAATCGACGGGTATATCTCCGTAGGGAATTTCCTTGATAAAGGCCACATCCAAAAAATCGCAAAGATCAGCGAGGGCTTCTTCGGGATTGTTGTAGCCCTTCGCCTCGAGCATTTCCTTGAGGGATCGTCCGTTTTTATCTAATAGCTTGAGCAAAGACGGGAGTTGCTCCGCAGTAATGCCCGTGCCTTTGATAAGAAGTGTTTCGTAGTTATGAGTCGCCATAGTTCCTGCTATCGTATCCAGATTCGAAGCTTACAGCAAGAACAAGGGGCCCCTCTTTAAAAGGATTCAACGGCCGGCTCCTCTAAAGGCTCAGGAACTTCTCCTGGTTCTGGTTCCGGTGTGACCGAAATCTCATCAGAGCTCTCAGCGGGAAGCGGTTTGAGGGCTCCGCTCGAGCGCTTTGGTGATGAACTCGATCGGCTGTTGCTTGCGCGTCGCGGGAGTTTGTCAATGATCTCCCCATGAGGATCTCTGCCACCCATAGAATTCTTTATAAAATCAATTCGCTCATCAATTTTGAAGTTGAGAATCTCCGCGTTATCCTGAGAGTCTCGGACAATTTGAGGAGTGATGAATACCACCAAGTTTGATTTATTTTTTTGGCTATTTTTTCCTTTGAAGAGCCAACCCAGAATGGGGATATCCCCCAGTATGGGGATCTTTGTAATTTTCTCGGTTTCGGCGTCCGACATGAGTCCTCCCAACACGGCTGTGTCTCCTGAGTTGACCACAATCTGGGTTTTGATGAGTCGTTTGGTGGTTGCAACCGCTGCTTTCCCGAGGTCGCCCTGGATTTGCGTTTGGGAAAGTTGGGCCACATGCTGTTCAATTTTCATTTTGACAGACTCTGTGTCGGGACTAATGAAGGGCGTGATGATCAACTTTATTGTGACATCTTCACGATTGGCAGTTGTTGAAATGGCCCCTCCCACCGCCGCTTGATTTTGGCTGAGGTTAACAGGAATCTTTTCTCCCACTTCTATGGTTGCTTCTTCGTTGTCGAGAGCCATGATTTGGGGAGTCGAGAGAATATTTCCGCCGGCAGAACTCTTAATGAATTTGACGAGGCCAACGAGACTAGACACCGTTGCTGTTGTGCCACCCGCCTTGAGTTCAAAGGTTTGTCCGCTTCCAAACCCAAGAATTCCTCCCAAATCACCGGCGGGATCGATGAGTGAAGCGATGGATTCGTTGGATCGAAAACCCATACGGCCAATTCCATTGCTGCTTCGGTCAAAGGCGTAGTAATCAACCCCCCAATTTTGGCCGTTGGTAGAATTCATTTCCATGATGATGGCTTTCACAAAGACTTGGTCCCTGGCGATATCAATTTTTGACAGAATATTTTTGACGATTTCATAATCCTGTTTGCTAGCTGTGACGATGAGACTGTTTGTGTTCTTGTCGGCAGCGACCTGAACTTCCCCTCCGAAGACACGAGCTCCCTGGGAAAGGGGATTTGCCACGCCGGTGGGATTGTTCGGTGCTCCGCCTCCGCCTCCTGCGCCACTCGCCTTTTTTGCCTCAGCCGCGATTCCGTTGAGAACCTTTTCGATTTGTTCTGCTTCGCTGTGTCTGACATAGTAAACAAAAACCCCCCCTTGGTCTTCGGGACGGAGTTTAAAATCAAGCTTTGCGATCAGCTGATGAATTTTAGCAATTCCCGCTTTGTTTCCAACGACGATGATCGAATTGGTGCGGTCATCATTCACGACAAGGGAATAGGACTCAGCACCCGAACCGCCACCGGTTTCGCTGCCAGAGCTGCGCCGAAATTGAGGCACTCCGGACGAAAACCGGTTTGAACCACGCTTTTCGCCCTTATTGATGATTTGATCAAGTAGGTCGGCCACGTCTTTGGCTTTGGCGTAACGGATTCGGATAACAGTCAATTGTTCTTCGAATCCGGGAACATCGAGCTGGTTGATGATATTCATCACCCGTTCTATGTTCGAGCCATAGTCTGAAATGATAATGGAGTTAGTTGGCGCATACGGGACCATTTCTCCATCTTTGGAAGGGAGAATGCGGAGTTCCTTGTTGACGTCCGCTGCATTAATATATTTGAGCTTAATGATTCGCGTGATGAGTTGATCTGAGTTTGGAAAATAGTTTCCGGAGTAAGTTTCGATGCTATCCCGTTGGGCATTTCGAGCCGCTTTGATCTTCAGAAATTTTCCTGAGGGAACTACGGTGTAGCCATTGATCGCCAGAGCTGACAAAAACGCCTTGTAGGCCTCGGCGACGGAGACTTGAGTTGGCGCGATGATCGTAATTTTGCCTCGGACCTGAGGGTCGACGATAAAGTTTTTTCCGGTGAGTTCAGAAATAGCCTTGATGACGTCCGAAATTTCAGCATTAGGGTAATCGAAACTCTCAATAAGATCTGGGAAATTTTCGTTCGTAATATCTTCTGGATTAGCGAAAGCGAATGCCTTTTTCTTAGGATCCTTTTCGTCGGGACTTGGTTTTTCTGTGGGCGTAAGATGAGCTTGTCCGGGGCTGTTTTCTAGAGACCCGACGGCACTTTCTGCCTGGGCTAAGGCTTCATGAAAATGCGGAATTGGGACCATTAGAACAAGGCAAAGGACGGCAAATGTCGCAATCAGAGTTGTTGTCGCTTTCATGGGGATCCTTCCTTCTAACTTCTTCTTTCGTTTTTCGAAAAACAAATTCTCATTTCAAATCTCATCGCTCACTTTGTAATTATTCTGTCACTGTGTAACTGAAATTTTCATCTCTTCCATTGCGTTCGATGCCCAGTTGGATGTTATTTGCGGACTTCAGGGTATTGTAAAACTCCATCGCTCGCGTGGGACTATTCACCATTTCGCCATTCACTGATTTGATGACGTCCATGGTTTTAAATCCAAGTTTTTCAAAAATACTGCCCGGGTTGATTGAAACGAAACGAAATCCTTCCACCCGTCCTCCGGAGCCCGGAACAATATTTGGAACCATGCGTGCTTGATTTAGGATTTCAGAGAGGTTGGCTGTGTATTTTGAGAGATCCTCGCGTCTGAGTGAAAAATCATATTCTCCGCGCTTTTCAACTTCGCTTCCGCCAGTGGCACGTGGTGACTTGAGGCCAAAGTTAATTTTCTCGTCTTTTGGAATCTCAATGTACTCGAGACGGCTGTTGGCAAGATTGCGAAAAGTCACTCTGCGTCGTTCGATCTTCGTGATTCGCGCAATTCCATCAATTTCTTCATCGAGTCGCAGAACCTGGGTTTCGTTTTTATTCCTCAAGTTAATCGAAGCCACTGATTTCTTTGTGTCAGCATGAACAATGGTTCCCTCGAGTTTGAGGGGAAGTTGGGAGAGAATGGCGGGGCGGTCAGCTTCTCCTTCGCCGCCTCCCTCTGCCGAAATGGGAGGAGGAATTTTGCCGTCTGAATTGAAGAGGTTGCGGTCGGCGATCGATTCATAATCGAGTTTATTGGCCTGTCGAACTCGGCTAGGCCCGGTGACCTTAGCTGGAGGAGCCTCAGTGGGCAGCATTGATGGACGGTAGGACAGAATCGAAAGGTCACTGAGAATGTATCCAAGAAAGACCGCAAACAAATAGACATAGACCGCTTCGAAGGGAGGCCGACCGCCACCCTTCACCGAATCAAAAAATGTTCCTTTGCCCCCAAGCCACCTCATTGGTTGAAATCTTAGCAAAGGGAGGGATGATTAGGCTAAAGGAATCTCATTTTTTTTAATGATTCAGAGGACTTTACTGAATACAAAAAACCATCTCATCAAAATTTAACCTGGACCAGACCAAAGTCACCAGTCAGTTTTTACTCCCAAGAGGAAACGAGGCTATCCTAAATTTTCATGGTCACGCATAAATATTTCATCACAATTTGTTAAAGGGGAGATGCAGCATTTTGCTGGGATCGAATCTGATCGTATCGTGGTCAGTTTTTGGTCTCGGCATGGCACTTGCTCATAGTTGTGACCAGATACTCATCCCATGAGTGTCTAGTATTGGGGGATCCTTTCGTAAGGGGAAAGTTCAAAAGGTTTTTTAAAAACTAGGCTGTGTTTTTTTAAAAACCGTGAACTCGGGGGGTATCTGTGTCTGAAGCAGTGGTCTTTCAGGGGCTCAATGCATTGGATTTTATCGACATTCGCGCCAACGTGGTTCGAATTCCAGAAGTGACAAAACGAATTTCAGAGGCTCAAAAAAGTTGGGACGCAAGTGGTGCCAATTCCCTCGATCTTTGCAATTTTATTGCCTCAGAAGATCGAGTTTTTTTGGGCAATATTCGTCTCAAGAGTATGGCTTCTGCAATTGTTCAGGTGGGTCTTTTTGATCGCTATCTGAGATTCCATCAGCGACCCAACATTTTTGTGGGAAATACGAATGGGGATTCCGCTATGCTCGTTTCATCTGGAAAAATGAGCTTTAGCGAAATGATTTCAACGAGTCCTGCTTTGAAGGTGACTCGGCCCCTGGTTCCCATGTCGTTTCAGGAACCTACACCTTATTTGAGTGGGATATCTCTCACTCAATACGGTGCGATATTTGAATCAAAGGATGTGAGAGGAGAGGTCTTGAGAGAAGAACTTCCGGTGGACAAAATTGATCCTTCTCGGATTGTTACGGCCTTGGTGGGTGATTACGGAGTTCGTCGCTTCGTCAATTTTGGTCCTGGAAATCTGCTTTTCTCTAATTTGGAAGGGGATTTGCGCTTAGCCGACATTCAAGTTCTGGAATCAATAGATCTCGATCCCATGCTAAGCTGGTTTTGGCAGGGGCTTCGTCATCGTGAATTGGCACTCGCTCAATAACAGGCCTTATGGGGTCACCAGTAGGCGAGTTCAAAATCTGGTGGCTCATAAAGATGTGTTGGTTTGAGAAAATCGGGAACCGACTGTTCTGGTGAGAGCATACAATAAAAACCACCCGGAATTGTGGCGGAGATGAATCCTCGAGGCGGTGTTGTCAGCCAGTAATTGTCGAAGTGCGTGTACACAAGGGCTTCATTGCCGACAGTTGATCGATAACTATGTTCTAAAAGTGAATAGAAAATATCTGGATTTTCTGCGAACAGGTGGGTGAGAAACGAAAAATCGAGGGGCTTTCCAATTGGCGGCAGTCGTTTTGCCAATCCTAAGAAGGAGAGCAAATGAAGTCCTTCCTTTAAAGTAGTGGCCTGAGGGGAATAGTTGACAGGAAGAATCGTTTGAATTCTGGATGGGGACCATTTTGCCGTGCAACCGAGAATGTTTTTGTGATTGTCTTTAGCTAAGATAAAATCATCCCATTTCAAGTCTGCCCATCGGTCAATGTACTGGACAACATTTTCTGACTCAGGAGAAAAGCAGAGAGGCTTTATAGCTTTTTTTTTGAGTAAATAGTCAATGAGAGCATCGCGATCAGATTCTTCAAATGAAGTTATTCTAATTGACGGCAATGGCTTTGGTCGCAAGGGCCACATACCATGGAGACTTACGATTTGAAAGCGACGAAAGAGGAAGTAACGAGGCAGTTTTCTTTTCATTGAGCGGGGGCGAACGAAGGCATTGTAGGCCTGCTTCTGATTTTGTGCGACCACGGAAAAAACATACCGGCACTGGCGCTTCTCTTTTTCTCTTTCTAGGATTGGCAGGAAGTGTTGAGACCAGCTCAGTACAGCTCCACGGGAGGGAGAAACCCGTAGGTCCGTTGCAATGCAGATCGTTTCCATGTTTCCTTCGATACGAGCCCGACGAAAGACAAGGGAGGCCATGGCTTCAGGTGTGCCCTGGTCACCAAGCAATACGTAGGTGGTAAAATCATCCGATTGCAATCTGTATTGATTGAAAAATGAGGTCTTTCTTTCGAACGAAAGGTCCACGGCTCCAGGAAGTGACGCACTTTTAAAATAGGTGGTCAATTTGTCGTTGTCTTCGAGTGTCGCTCGCACCAAACGCATTATTTTTTCCAGGTTAAGTCAGCGAAGCCCATCTGTAAATTAGTGTACCGAGCGAAAACAAAAAGATAATCACTCATTCGATTGAGAAAGACCAGAATAAATGGCTCCACCCGCCCTCCCTCTTCGATAAGCTCAGTCACTATGCGTTCGGCGCGTCGACAAATAGTTCGTGAAAGGTGGAGGGAGGCCGAGGCTTTGCAGCCTCCTGGCAAGATAAACTCAGTGAGCGCGGGGAGTTGTTTGGTCCATTCGTCGATTTGTCTTTCAAGATGTTCAGACATACCAGGACCAAGAATGGGCAAGCGGTGGCTAAATGATTCCTCATCACAAGCGAGATGACTACCGACAGAAAAAAGTTGGTTTTGAAGCCTTTGGATTTCATCAAGACCCTGTCTAACAAAACCGGCAAGGTTTGCGAGGTTGATTAAAGATTGCAGTTCAGCTCCCACTAGGCCCAGTGAGCTATTCAGCTCGTCAATCGTTCCGTAGGCTGCAATGCGTGTGTGGGACTTTGAAACACTTTTTCCGTTGACGAGAGAGGTCTGTCCAAGGTCTCCGCGGCCGGTATAGATTTTTGTTGTCATTGCGACATCTAACCACAAAAAACCCTCCTCAGCCAACAGCTTTCCAGAATCGATGAGTCGAGAAATAAATAGAAGTTGTCAGGGCATCTATTTCTGCCATGATATCCAGAAAGAGAGAGAGAGCAAGAGGAGGCCTTTTTGCGCGCTTTTTTTATTTCTGTCCCTCATTCTGGAGAACAGGTTCCCGAAGAAACGCCCTGGCTTGAAGGTTTGGAGGAGCCCTTGTTAATGTTTGATGTGGATCGGTACGTGGACTTACTTTATCGTCCCATTGTAGAAAGTCTGAAGATTCCTTGGGTTGTTGCGACTTGGCATCGGTATGTGGTGGATCTCAACCGATTGCCTTCAGATGTGGATGAGGAAAGTCTGATTGGTTCAGATCATCCAAAAGGTGCCTTCACATACGGGTTTCATTGGGTTAAGACCACTGCGGGAATGAGATTGATGAAGGAGCCTATTTCCAGAGAATTGCATGACGTGATGGTAGAAAAGTTTTTTGATCCCTTTCATCGAGATTTGAAGTCCATTTATGGGAGATTTCGCGAGGCTGGTGCTGCTGATGTTTATCATATTGACGCGCATAGCATGCCGAGTCGAGGCACAGAAGCCCACCGCGATAAAGGAGAAGAGAGGGCACAAGTTGTTATCAGCGATGTGAATGGCAAGAGCTGCAGCTCATGGTTTCGAGATCTTGTCGTCAACTCTTATAAGGCCGCGGGCTTTTCGGTTGCTGTCAACTGGCCGTACCTTGGTGGGCGCATCACTCAGTCTTACGGTTGCCCGGAAAAGGGTCAGCACGTTATTCAGGTTGAATTAAATAGGTCCATATATATGGATGAAGTGAGCAAGAAAATAAAGCAAATAAATTTGCAGGAAGTTCAGAGTAAACTCTCAGGAGCTGTAAAATCGATTTACTTAGCGCTTCCGGAGTTTTAAGAGTGGGTACAAGGAACGATTTATGATAAATTTTTTATATCGAATATTTAAGCTTTTTATTTCAGTCAAGCTGGCCGTCTTTGTCATCCTCATCCTGGGCTTTTTGTCAGCCATCGGCACTATTTACGAAGCTAAATTTGATTCAGAATATGCACAGAAAATAATTTATCATGGACCGTGGATGTATTTCTTTATGGGCCTTCTTGTGACCCAACTTATCTGCGTGATGGTGGATCGCTGGCCTTGGAAGAAGAGACATATTCCCTTTTTACTGGCCCATGTTGGAATCATTATCACCCTGGCGGGTTCCTTGATTACTCGTTACTGGGGCGTTGATGGCAGCATGTCTTTTGGAATTGGGGAGAAGAGCAGGCAGGTTACGGTTGGCGAAAAGGAAATAATGGTTTTGGGCTCATTTGACGGGCAAAAATATTCCCAAATGGCAGCCAAAACCGTCGATTTTCTTCTTCGTCCACCCAATCAGAATCCAACTGTTTTGCAATTTGGGAAAGATACTATAGAAGTAAGAGATTATTACCACTATGCCTTTCGAAAGGAGGAGTTAGAGCCGTCGGTCAATAAGCTAGATGGGCCAGCGATTCGATTCCAAATCGAAAATGATCGTGTCAATTTGACTCGATGGATTTCTCTTGGTCGTGGGCAAGCAATGGATGAGGCAAATCTTGGTCCCGCGAAGATCATTTTGATGGAGGGTCAAGGGGATAAGGACGTGGGCCAGGGCAACCTGATCTTGTTTCAGATTGACCCTCAAACGAAAAAGGGACGGTATGAAGTCCGTTCAAAGGACGGAAAGAGAAAGACACTAAAGGGGGAATTGACAGAGGGAATGAGTCTGGATACGGGTTGGATGAATTTGAAGCTTCGTATTCTTCGCTTTCTTCCTCATGCGGAACAAAAGATATCATTTGAAAAACGAGAGAGTCCAACTCCACTCACGACCTCAGCTGTTAAGATTTCGTTCAATGGAGTGGATCACTGGGTGGGACTAAATAATTCGCTTCGTCTTTTTACCGATCAAAATGTTTTTGTTTTTGTTTACGGGAACAGAAGATTGGATCTGGGCTTTAGTTTGACTCTGAGAGACTTTAGAGTCGGTCGTTATCAAGGAACCGCGCAAGCAATGAGCTACGAGAGCGATGTTACACTGGACGACGGAGCAAAGACGACGATCTCGATGAACAATCCACTGAAGCACAAAGGCTACACTTTTTATCAAGCTAGTTTTCAAGAGGACGATCAGGGCAATCCAGTTGCTTCTATTCTGTCTGTAAACCAAGATCCTGGGCGCTTTTGGAAGTATTTGGGCTCAGCAATGGTTATCATTGGTGCAGTCATGCTATTTACGGTAACCGCGGCATTTAGAGCCAATCATCGAAAACGAGAAGGAGCCGTCTCATGAAATTCTCCAAGATTCCCTTCCTATTCTCTAAGTTTTATTGGGTATTTTTCGTTATTTGGATGGCTTGCTTTTCAATTTTTTCGGCGTCTGCTACCTCAGGCTTCACAAGCGAAGCCCTGCGTCGTATGCACGTTCAGGATGGCGGCCGAATAAAGCCTTATGATTCCTTTGCACGTGAAGCATTGAAACTCATATATGGAAAAGAGACCTATCAAGATCGGGAAGCAGCTGACATCGTTTTTACCTGGATGCTTGTTCCCGAGCAATGGGACAAGACACCCATTGTTCTCGTGAGGCACAGCGGGTTGAGAGAAGCTCTCAAACTAAATAAAGATATGACCCAGGTATATTATTCGCCGAATGAGCTGTTTGCAAATGAACGTGTGGGTCTCTTGATTCAGGATATGCAGAGTCGCCTGGCGAGTCAGGAAAAATTGAACCCCTACTATCAGGCAATTCAGAACTTAGAAAATCAGCTAAGTATGTATCATGGTCTTAAGATTGGCCAGGCCTTAAGAGTCGTTCCGGGCGTCAACGGGGATGCTTGGCAGACCGTCGCTCAATTGAATGGAGACCTGAAAAACCGTTTCGAAGGAGTGAGCAAGGCATTTGTTAAGGTTTTGACCAGCAACATAGACCCTCAAAAATTGTCCGGGAGCGAAGAGTCTCTTAAAGAGCTGGATATCGCGGTTGCCGAATTTAGCCAGCTTGCTCGTGCCATCAATCCGAACTCTTATGGAGAGGATGTTAAAGTCAAAGCCGAAGTTCATTTGAACACCTTTCACCCTTTTCTCTGGTCCTGGGTATTTTATCTGATCGGTGCATTTTTTCTTCTTGGAGCAATGGTTAACAATCGATCTTGGCTCTACTATGGCGGATGGGCTGGCATCGTAGCGGGGCTCATTCTGCACACGTATGGAATGGTGATTAGGTCCTATATTTTGGGGCGTCCTCCAGTTTCGAATATGTACGAAACAGTCGTATGGGTTCCGTGGGGAGCTGTGATTTTTGCGATGATTTTTGAGTTGAAGAACCGAACAAAAGCCGTCTTAATGGTCTCTTCCTTTATTTCGGTTTTGTGTTTGATTCTAACCGACATGGCTCCTTCAGTTTTAGACAAGTCATTGCAGCCACTGCAGCCGGTTCTGCGAGATAATTTCTGGCTCACCACACACGTGTTGATTATCACTCTTAGTTATGCGGCGTTTTTTCTAGCCTTTGCTTTAGGTGATTTGCAATTGATCTATTTTTTGCGAGGAGAAGAGAAGTTTGCAAAGGAAATTCAGGAGGGGAACCGATCCATTTACCGAGCCATTCAAGTGGGGGTGGTGCTTCTGGGTGCTGGAATAATCTTAGGAGGGATTTGGGCAGACTATTCTTGGGGTCGTTTTTGGGGCTGGGATCCAAAAGAAACTTGGGCTCTCATCGCTTGGTTTGGCTATTTAGCAATTCTTCATGGCCGCCTTGTGGGATGGGTTCGTAAATTTGGATTGGCCGTTTGTAGCGTCGTCGCCTTTTCTCTGGTGATCATGGCTTGGTATGGGGTCAATTTTGTTTTAGGAGCGGGACTTCACTCCTACGGATTTGGAGCTGGCGGAGTTGAATATGTCGCGGTTTTTGTCGCGATTCATTTGTTGTGGGTGATTTATGTATCTACGGTGCGTTATAGTCGATTGAAAGCGGAAGGGCGTTCTAAATAAATTTTAGTTAGATAGTGATTGGAGTTTTTTGTTGGGCAGGCTGGACCCCTTAACAAAATCTTTATTTCGTTATTGCCAAGCTCGAATCCCAGAATTATAGATAAATAAATTGTTCTTGAAAATTAATTAATAACAGCTCAGATTTCCACACTGTATGTAGGTAACTCATGACAAAAAAGGTGATCGGCGCTGCGGTCGTACTTGGACTGTTGGGCGGACTTTCGGGTTTTGTATATCTCATCAATAACAATAAGGTGACGATTGGTTATAACAAGGGGTATATGCCAGACCAGCCTCTTCCCTTCTCACACGAGCTTCATGCCGGCACTCACAAGATTGATTGTAAGTACTGTCACGTCGCGGTTGAAACATCTCGCCACTCCTCAGTTCCCAGTATGAATATTTGTATGAATTGCCACCTAACGGTGGGGCTCGACAAACCAAACATTCAAAAACTCAATGAGCTTTACAGTGCGGGAGAATCGATTGCATGGCAGAAAGTGCATTTGTTGCCGGACCATGTGAAGTTTAATCACTCGGCCCACGTAAAAGCTGGCAAGGCTTGTCAAGAATGCCATGGTCCCGTAGAGACGATGCCTATTGTAAAACAATATAATAGTCTTTCTATGGGTTGGTGTGTGAGTTGTCACCGCCAGCCGGAGAATAACGCTTCAGTAGAATGTTCCACCTGTCACTATTAACAGCTTTGGGAGCCTGGAAGAGATATGGATACGAAAAAAACCGGTTCTGAAGGAAATGGATCGCCAAAATATTGGCTTAGCCTCGATCAGTGGAGCCATGATCCCGAATTTAAGCGTCAGGCTGAAAACGAATTTCAATCAAGTCCAATTGGGTCTGAAGAGGGACAGGGTGGCTGGGCACGTCGAGAATTTTTGAAGGTTATGGGCGCGAGTATGGCCTTGAGCACTTTCGGATGTGTTCGTCGCCCAGTTCAGAAAATTGTTCCTTATGTCAATCGTCCTCCTGAAATCACTCCTGGAAAAATTAATTATTATTCTTCATCGTTTGCCGATGGTTCAATGGGCTTTGGTTTAGTGGTGGCGACTCGAGAGGGGCGACCAATTAAGGCGGAAGGAAACCCCGGTCACCCCCTCAACAAGGGTGCAATGAGTGCACGCTCTCATGCTCACTTGCTCGCTCTTTACGATCCTGATCGCGCCAAGGGTCCTATGAACAAGTCCACTTCTCTGACTTGGGAGGCTCTTGATACGGCCGTTGCTGCTGAGTTAAAAAAAGGATCGGTAGGCATTCTGGTTGGTTCGATTCTATCTCCTTCGACCAGAAATCTTCTCGAGGAATTCGGGAGGGCCACCGGAGCGAAGCTTTATTCATGGGACCCCTTGGCCATGGATTCGACTCGGAAGGGACAGAAAGCCTGCTACGGTCAGGATGTTTTGCCTCATTTGCGCATTGATAAAGCGAAATATATTTTGTCGATCGATTCTGACTTTTTAGGAACAACAGGTCAGCCAGTTGAACACATGCGCCATTTTGCTCAAGGCCGCCAGTTGGGCAAAGATATGAATAAGCTGGTTAGTTTCGAGTCGCTGATGTCGTTAACTGGCTCAAATGCCGATGAGCGATATCAGATTCGTCCAAGCCAGCAATTAGATGTGGTTATGGGCCTCATCTATGAGTTGGTGGTTGGCTCGAAGGTCTCTCGCTTTGCTGGAGATGGATCCCTTAAGGCACTGCTAGAACCCTACGCAAAAGTCTCAGAACGCTTGTCTATTGATGGAAAAACATTTTCTCATGTGGCGGCAGATCTTTGGGCTCATCGAGGTCAGTCATTGGTTTTGGTTGGAGGCATGACGGGCCAAACGGCTCAGCAGCAGGGACTGCAAGTGGCAGCCAACTTTCTCAACACTCTTTTAGAAAACGATGGCAGCACGATAGATGCAAAGGGCTGGACCTATACGGGATACCAAGGATCATCTTCTGATTTGGAGCAGCTGATTGGTGACATTGGAAGCGGCAAGGTCAAGCGGTTGATCATTCACGGGGCGAATCCCGTTTATGCAGCGCCGAAGGCCTCGGGCTTCGCTGAAGCGTTTAAAAAGCTCGAGACAAGCGTTTATGTGGGAGATCGAGCCGATGAAACGGGTCAGAGTTGCAGCTACTTGGCTCCCGGTCATCATGAGATGGAAAACTGGAGCGATATGGAAGTGGTTGCTGGCGTCTATAGCATTCAACAGCCCACTATTGAGCCCTTGAATAGCACAAGGTCCTTCCAGGATAGCCTTCTTTCTTGGGCGAAGGGTCTTGGTATCAGCTCGGCTTCCTTAAAGGCAGAGACTTGGTATGATTACCTTCGTGAATACTGGAAAAACTCGATTCATGCTCAACATCGCAGCAAAGACATAGGTAAACTTGGCTTTGAGGAGTTTTGGTACGAAGTCTTACAAGTGGGAGTTTTTGATACCACTGAGGGCAGTCAGAGACATGGCCCACGTAACTTTGATATCGGAGCTCTTCGCACTGCCGCCTTTAAGGGACGTGAAGTTCCTAATTTCGAATTGGTTCTCTATCCAACAGTTGGTCTCCTTGATGGACGTCTTGCCAATGTGTCTTGGCTGCAAGAGTTTCCAGACCCTGTCACAAAAATTTGCTGGGATAACTATGCCTGTTTGTCTCCAAAGGACGCTCGTGAACTTAAAGTTCGAGAGGGCGATGTGCTTAGGTTGATTGTTGGAGAGCAAGTCCTTGAAGCTCCAGCACACATTCAGCCAGGACAAGCGAGCGGAGTTGTTGGTTTGGCCGTCGGGTATGGTCGAAAGGGAGCTGGACGTGTGGCCGATGGAGTCGGCGTTAATGCCTATGAACTTGCAGGCTTTGACAACGGACAGACGGTCTATTCGGGACTTGATGTTAAGCTTGAGAAGACTGAAAAGTGCATTGAGCTAGCTAATGTTCAGGGACATCATTCGATGGAAGGTCGTCAAATTGTGGTTGAGGCCACACTCGATCAATACTTGGTGAATCCTGCGGCCAATATTCATAGACACAAAATGATGAGCATGTGGAGTGGTTTTGAATACAAAGGCCATAAGTG
This sequence comes from Bdellovibrionales bacterium, assembly GCA_016716765.1. Lineage (NCBI taxonomy): Bacteria > Pseudomonadati > Bdellovibrionota > Bdellovibrionia > Bdellovibrionales > Bdellovibrionales bacterium. Next base: position 59,175 of record JADJVA010000005.1, read on the forward strand.
GGCCATGGCAATTGATCAAAATGTTTGCACGGGCTGTTCGGCTTGTGTGATTGCCTGCCAATCCGAGAACAATATTCCGGTGGTTGGAAAGAAATATGTCCTGAAGGGTCGTGAAATGCACTGGTTGCGGATTGATCGATACTTTACAGGGCAGCCAGACGATCCAGGAGTTGTTTACCAACCATTACCATGTCAACACTGTGACAATGCTCCTTGCGAAACAGTTTGTCCGGTCGCAGCCACGACTCACTCAAGCGAGGGGACCAATGACATGATTTATAATCGTTGCGTTGGAACAAGATATTGCGCTAACAATTGCTACTACAAGGTCCGTCGCTTCAATTGGTTTGACTACACTCAGATCGAAGCTCCCATGCATTTGGCTTTGAATCCCGAAGTGACAGTTCGATCTCGAGGGGTCATGGAGAAATGTACCTTCTGTATTCATCGTATTAAGGGCGCCAAACATCAGGCGAGAGTTGAAGATCGTGAGTTCAAAGCAACTGATTTCCAAGTCGCCTGCCAGCAGTCCTGTCCGACGGGAGCAATTATTTTTGGTGATATGAATGATCCTGAAAGTTTGGTGAGCAAGCGCTTCAAAGAGGCCCGTAGCTACAGTCTTCTCGAGGAATTCAATGCGGCACCAGCGGTTCGCTATCAGACAAAGGTTCGTCATGCGGATCGATTAAAGTCGGATTCAGCTCACGGGGAAGGTCATCACTCATGATAAAACGCAATCAGCTTATATTGGGCGAAAAGACATATAAAACAATCACCGAGGATATTGTTTCTCTTTTGGAGCGATTTCCTCCTCGGAGATATTTTGCTGCTCTCGCAAGCGCCAAAGTTTTGTTTCTCGTTTATATTGTGGCGATGGGAGCTACAACTTTGTACGGCATGGGCTTACAAGGTGTTAACAGCCCCGTTGGTTGGGGTGTTGATATTATCACCTTCGTGTTTTGGATCGGTATTGGACATGCGGGAACATTGATATCTGCGGTACTATTTTTGTTTCGACAAAAATGGAGAACTTCAATTGCCAGAACAGCCGAAGCGATGACGGTTTTTGCTGTGATGGTTGCTGGAACATTTCCTATTTTACATACCGGTCGTCCTTGGCTTGGTTATTGGCTTCTTCCCTACCCAAATCAGAGAGGTCCTCTTTGGGTTAATTTTCGCTCGCCACTTCTTTGGGACGTTTTTGCCGTATCAACTTACGCAACGGTCTCCATGGTTTTTTGGTACATTGGGATGGTTCCTGATTTGGCCACAATTCGAGACCGGGCAAAGCACCCCGTCAGAAAACTCATATATGGGATTTTATCTCTTGGCTGGCGAGGGACGGCGCGCGCTTGGAATCATTACGAAATAGTGTACATGCTGCTCGCAGGACTGAGCACGCCTCTTGTTCTTTCTGTCCACTCGATCGTTTCTTTTGATTTTGCGGTTTCAGGACTTCCTGGTTGGCACGCGACGATCTTTCCGCCCTACTTTGTGGCCGGAGCTATTTTTTCTGGATTTGGAATGGTTGTCACTCTGATGAGCATTATTCGCTATCTGGTACCTACCTTCAAAGACTACGTTACAATCGATCACATGGAGTCGATGAATAAAATCATTATGGCGACCGGGCTGATGGTTGGTTATGCCTATGGGATGGAATTTTTCATTGCTTGGTATGGCGGCTCTCCGTATGAAGGTTTTGTGTTCTTGAATCGCGCATTTGGTCCTTATGGTTGGGCCTACTGGATCATGGTGACATGCAATGTGCTGATCCCCCAGATTTTTTGGTGGAGAAAAGCAAGGCGAACGATCGCGATTATGTTTGTTGTTTCAATTTTCGTGAATATTGGAATGTGGTTTGAACGATATGTTATCGTGATCACATCACTTCATCGGGATTTCTTGCCTGCCAGCTGGGGTATGCACGTGATGACCATCTACGACTTCGGTGCCTTGTTTGGTAGTTTTGGGATGTTTTTTACTCTGTTCTTACTCTATTTACGGACATTGCCTCCCATAGCGATAGCTGAGGTCAAACCGGTGCTTGGGGTGGGTCGAGAGGGAGGACACCATGCTTAAAACAATAGAGTCTTTAGTGTACGCTTGGCAGTATAAGGGCAAAAAGGGTGTTGCGGGAATTTGGTTGGATGAGCACCAACTGGTTCGTGCGGTTGCAAAGGTGAGAGAAGCTGGCTTTAGAAAATTTGATGCAATCAGTCCATTTCCCTTGCATGGTATTGATGAAGCTGCTGGTATTTCACGGTCCTACATTCCTTGGATCACTTTGGTATTTGGTATCTTGGGCTGCGCCTTTGGCGTTTGGTTCACATGGTGGACCTCAGTCGTTGATTGGGCAATTAATATTGGTGGCAAACCAATGTGGTCCCTTGCTGCATTTATCCCTGTGATTTTTGAGACGACCATTTTGTTTGCGGCTCTGAGCTCGGTTGGAGCCATGATTTTAATAAATGGACTGCCTAAAGTGAATCCTCCCGTTATTGATCCTGACCTCAGCTGTTCAAAGTTCGCCATATTTATTCCGGAAGATGACCTGGGTTTTGATGTGACACAGATTGAAAAGCTTTTTAATGATCTCGGCGCGTCCGAAGTAAAAAGAACGGAGTTCTAATATGAAGCAGAAGGTATTGAGTCTCGCTTCATTCATTGCATTTCTGGGATTGGTTTCCTGCAATGCTGGAAAAAATCAGACAAACATCGAATTGGTACAGCAGATGATGGACCAAAGCTCAGTTAAGTTTCAAGATTGGGATCCGGCGGTAAAGGGAAATCTTGCGATGCGTGTTCCTCCCAAAAACACAATTCCGCGAGGCTATAAGCCTTATGCTTATAAGGGAGACCCTGAAGGGGCAGAGAAAAATCTAAAGAATCCCCTGACAGCAGATTTTTCAAAAGGAACATTGGAACTAGGTAAAAAGAAATTTGATATTTACTGCTCGGTTTGTCACGGATCTTTGGGCGCTGGCGATGGTCCGGTTGCAGAGAAGATGCTTTTGCGCCCACCAAGCCTTTTGTCTGACAAGGTAAAAGTATTTTCAGATGGGCGCATCTTTCATATTGTGACGGATGGACAAGGCGTGATGGGGAGTTATCTGACCCAGATTCAGGACGAGAAGGCTCGTTGGTCTTTGGTCAACTACGTCAGGACTTTGCAGAAACGTTCGGCTGCTAATTGAGTAATTGAGTGTTTTGAAATTAGAGGAGCAATTCCATGTCAGGTGAAAGTAAAAGGTCTCTATCCGCAGTCAGATACACTTCTTCCGTGCGGATGAAAACTGTGTACTCCATTTTTATGTTTTTGGGTGTTGTGGCCTTTGTTGTAACCTTAATTAACGACAAAGAACGGGCTTGGCATTCCTATCTTGTGAGTTTCTTTTATTTTCTTTCGATAGCTTTGGGGGGTCTTTTTTTTGCGGCTCTCCAGCATGTGACGAAGGCGGGATGGTCGGTGAATATCCGTCGCCTTGTTGAATCATTTGCTTCTTATGTTCCCTACGCCTTTGGTTCTGGATTGGTTTTGTTGGTCGCGGGTTCAACCCATTTGTACGAATGGTTACATGCTGATGTGGTGGCCAAAGATGCATTGCTTCAGCATAAGTCGGCCTATTTAAACATGCCTTTCTTTGTTGTTCGATTTATTGGTTTTTTTCTCTTGTGGGGATTATTTGCCAAAATGTTGGTGGGATGTTCGGTGAAACAGGATTCAAACGGAGACGAGAGCCTGACCCATCGGGCAGCCGCTTGGTCAGTGGCTTTTTTGCCTGTCTTTGCCCTGAGTTACACTTTTTTTGGTTTTGATACTCTCATGAGTCTCGAACCTCACTGGTTTAGCACGATCTATGGAGTGTACACTTTTGCAGGACTTTTTCAGTCAACTATGGCAGCCACGATCTTGCTGATATTGTATCTTTCGAAGAAGGGATTGTTGCGCGGCTTTGTGACCGAGGATCACCTTCATGACCTAGGAAAGTTCCTTTTTGCCTTTACAGTTTTTTGGGCCTATATCGCATTTTCTCAGTATATGCTGATTTGGTATGCCAACTTACCTGAGGAGACTATTTTTTATATTCCTCGCACAGAAAATGGCTGGCTTCTGGTCTCTTTGTCGCTTCTGATTTTTAAATTCATTGTTCCATTTTTGGCTTTATTGCCACGTTGGGCAAAACGCAACCCCGCACAACTGATGGCGGTCAGCGTACTCATTCTGGTCATGCAATATGTGGATATCTATTGGTTGGTTTATCCGGTTTTTTCCAGAGAGGAAGTGAAGTTTTCGATCTCTGAAGTTTTGGTATTTTTAGGTTTCTTGGGGATGTTTCTGTTTGCCGTCACCCGCTTTCTGAGCAAAAATTCGGTGGTGGCTTATTCAGATCCGCGTATTCAGGAATCCATCCATCATCACGTGACCTATTGATAGAGACTCACCCTGGGATTCATTTTCAGGCGTTGACATGATGCATTCTGTCGAGTAGTACCGGCGAGAACTTTTACGCTGGGGTGCCGAAATGACTCAGTTTGCTCATTTGAAATCTTCTCGACTCTTTGCCTTTTTACTTCTGTTGAATTTTGCTAGCCCTGTGGCTCAGGGTGGGTCCCTCGGTCCTTGGATGAAAGCTGAGACCTGCCTGATGATGCTCAGGATGCATCCCTCCGACGAAGCGATGAGAAGAAATCCATTAGACTCTTTGAGGAGCCTACAAGAGCATTTGAGAGGATATGGAAAGGTCGGGGCAGATGAGGTTCTACCCGACCGCAAGGGATATTCTTTACAGTCTGACTCTGTGACCCGCTCAGTTGTGCCACGGGCAAGAGTTTTGAAGGCTTTGAACCGGTTGTCCGAACTAGAGTTAAACACAACGAAATATGATCCTGATCTGTTTTTTATTGCCAATGAGGTGCGTGGCTGGGAGGCCTTGCAGGCTTTGATGGAACGAATTGAAGCGTACAAAACGAGTGTGGCACCCGACATTCACAAGAAAATCAGACAGCGATTGCCCTTTTTTTGGAGTCACGGTCTTGAAGATGCCTTCATTTTTTTGCTTAACGGGTCCATATTGAGCTCGGGGGCGTTTGAACTTTCGAGTCCAACTTATAAGGTGGCAGTTGGGATTACTTTCACGTTTTATCTTGGATTGAGAATCGCCCAATGGGCTCAATTTCCCGATTATAGGCTTGCGAAACATATCCGTCTGATCCGCAAGGCATTGGACGCGCGGCAAGAGAGTGAATCGAATTTTCCAATTTCAATGTATGGAGATGGATTGTCTCTTGGAACTGATTTTCATTTGGAAATAGCAAGAACGACAGGGGAAGAACTGGAGCCTGATTCGGAAATCGTTTTGGAGGAGCTCAGACCGTTTTTTGCTAGTGGTTTGGATGTCATGATTGGAGACTTTGGAAGATTTTTGAGAAACCATGGAAATTTGGTCAATTGGGCAGTTAACCTGGCGAACAGATATCCTGAAGGGCCTTATCGCAAAGTGTTCACTGACCAAATTTTTTATATGGATCCAGATACAAAAGAACCAGTTTTCTTATTTTATTATCGCGCTTTTAAAGGAGAACCTTTAAATCCCAAAAAGCCAAAGGAAAACGAAAAAAAGGATTCTCCAACTGATTTTTATCCTGAAAATGGCTTAAAACCTCAGCCCATTTCAAAGTAGAAAATTTTTTTGAAAGGACTCCAAAGAAGTTTGGGGATAGAGAATGTCAATAGTGGGAGTAAAATTGATTGATATCTCGAATGGTTCGAAAATTTCTGGCCATCATATAGCAGTGTTGAGAATTCCAGAGACTGTCTGTCAGATACTTTCCAATGGGGTTTCTTATGTAGGTGAAAATACGTTTAGGCTTCGATTCTTGGTCCCTGGGACATTCCTTGGTGGACTGAAAGTTTTCCTGTGAAGTACTCAACTTCATATTTTCGTAATGCTCATTGATTGTTTCATTTTTTTGAAATAGCAACGACCGAAGCCAGAGCGGAGAATACCAGACAACATAGGTCAGAAAGGTATTGGACTGATCCGCATGGAGATAGCTAGACTCCAACCACTCTAGGAAGTTCGATTTTTTTGACGCCAGCATTTCATCGACCACACCCTTAACATAAAAAGTTTCTATTTGAATGATGTTCATTCTTATTTTTTCAAAATCCAAATTTAAGGTGAATTTCCTTTGGTATTGGCGGCTGTAAAGGCTTGCAAGGGCCGGATATTGCTTCACTGATTCTTGCAAGAGGCTACGAATATTATCCATGGCGAGAAGGCCGATCTTTATAGCCAAGGTAGAGTCTCTGAACGAGACAAGGCTTGAAGAAAAATTTTGTACTAGAAGTAAGGAATCCAATGGTTCTCGAAGTTGACCCTCATGAACTTGCAGACTTATTTTTGCAAGCTGAAATCGAATGACATCTAAAAGCAGCAATATATCCGCCGAATGCGTTGTAAATTTGGGTGGAATATCTGTCGCAATGCCTCCTAATTTTAAAATGACGTCAGCGCGACTTAAAATCTCCCTATTTTTCTCCTCAGCATTTTTGATCTCTGCTTTTAAGTCTCCCAAGAGATCTCGTGGCCAAAAGCCATGTATCCGAGAAAAATAGAGGGCATTTTCAAAAGTGATACGCTCTCCAAAAGGTGTTTGGTCACTTCCACTACTCACACGACTCAACTGTTGATACAGCTTTTCGCCTCGGTCTAAAGGGTCGACTTCTTTGGGGGATGCCAGCCCAAGGAGTCGTTTGTAGGCCTCGAGATAGGCCGGGGTCACGTCAGCTTTGCGGGAAAAATTAAAAGAAATCTGGGTTACTTCTGGGTTTGGGTCAGAGTCGTTCCAATTGGCTACTATGAAGGGCACAGTGACGATCAAAAGGGTTACAAGAAGAATGATAACGGGCCGCTTGAACAATTTCATGATTTTAATCATTTTCTTTGTTCTCTCACTTCATTTCGTCAGCTTGAGTTGAGTGTTTACTTGGAGTCTTAACACAAGGCAATATATATTCATCTGGTTTGGATTTCGGGCCTGGACTGCTTTCAACCTTGAATGCTCTTGGCTGGTTGAAAATCCACTTCCCTTTTCTACGTAACTCATCTATTGTGCGGGGTTAGGAGCAGAATAGAACCCTCAATACGCCTGAGCGAAAATGAGGGGTCGGGTAGGCTTCGGTTAACTTAGGTAAATTGAGGATGGAAATAACTTAATGGCCAATCGATCAATTCAAGATCTTAAGCTCACCTGCTTCATAAAATAATGTCTGTCACACGCGTTGTTCTACCTGATAATTCGGTAAAGGAGTTTGATCACGAACCCACAGTTCTTGAGGTGGCCCAGAGCATTGGCACGCGGCTGGCCAAGGATACGGTAGGCGGATTGGTTAACGATGAACCTGAAGTGACTGACTTACGCCGTCGTTTGAAAGACCAAGATAGACTGCGAATTGTGACTCTACAAAGTCCGGAAGCTCTGGAAGTCGTGAGACACTCTTGTGCCCATGTGATGGCTCAGGCCGTTCAGGAGTTGTGGCCAGACGTAAAGGTGACAATTGGGCCGGTCATCGAAAATGGCTTCTATTATGATTTTGATTCTCCTGTAAATTTCACTCCCGAGATGTTGGAACAAATCGAAGATAAAGTTCAAGAAATTTTGAAGCGTGGCCTTGATATTCGCCGTGAAGATATAGCCGCAGATAAGGCCATCGCCATTTTTAAAGAGATGGGTGAAAAATATAAGGTTGAGTTGATTCAAGACTTGGGAGCTAAAGAAGTTAGCCTTTATTACCAGGGCGATTGGTTTGATCTTTGTCGGGGTCCCCATGTTCAAAACTTAAGTCAGATCAAGGCATTTAAGATTTTGTCGGTAGCAGGGTCGTATTGGCGCGGGGATGAGTCTCGGGATCGTTTACAGAGGATCTATGCGACGGCATTCAATGATAAAAAGGATTTAGCCCAGTATCTTCACAACATTGAAGAAGCAAAAAAGAGAGATCATCGTAAGTTGGGTAAGGATTTAGGGCTGTTTGTGTTTCATCAGCTCGCTCCAGGGGGGCCTTTTTTTACGCCCAAAGGGACCATTGTTTACAATGAGCTGGTACAGTACATAAGAGATAAGTACCGCAAATTTGAGTTCCAAGAGGTCATTACTCCACAGATTTATGACGTTGATCTCTACCATCAGTCCGGCCATTTCGAGAATTATCGTGAAAATATGTATTTCACTAAAATTGACGAAAGAGATTTTTCAGTTAAGCCAATGAACTGTCCTGGACACTGTTTGCTTTATGGATCAGATAGAAAATCTTATCGAGATCTTCCTTATCGAATCGCAGATTTTGGGCGACTCCACCGTTATGAACGCAGTGGAGTGATGCATGGTTTGACTCGAGTTCGCACCTTTTGTCAGGATGACGCCCATATTTTTTGTGATGTTAAGGATCTTCAAAAGGAAATTTCTCAATTCATGAGATTTCTTAGCGAAGTCTATAGCGAGCTTGGTCTTCATGAATATAAGATATTTTTGTCCACTCGTCCTGAGAAGAGAATGGGATCGGAGCAGGTCTGGGATCAAGCGGAGAAGGCTCTTCGCGATGGGCTCAATGAGCTGGAATTGCCTTTCACTGTCAATGCGGGTGATGGGGCATTTTACGGGCCTAAATTGGACATCATGTTTGTGGACGCGATCAAACGTCCCTGGCAGCTAGGTACCTTGCAATGCGATTTTAACATGCCTGAGGCCTTCAACCTAAAGTTCACAGGAGATGACAACAGCGAGCATCGGCCCGTGATGCTTCATCGAGCCATTTTAGGATCCCTGGAGCGGTTTATTGGCGTTTATCTCGAGCACACAGCGGGACATCTTCCGTTGTGGCTAGCTCCGGTTCAGGTGTCAATTCTCAATGTTACCGAGCGTCAAACTGATTATTGCCAGCAGTTGTTTGCGAGTCTTCGTGCAGCTGGTATTCGAGTTCATTTGGATGCTCGTGGCGAGAAGCTGGGGTTTAAGATCCGTGAGGCCCAAATGCAGAAGGTTCCCTACATGCTGATCATTGGGGATAAAGAAGTTGAGGCTGCAAGCGTGAGTGTGCGGCTGAAAACAGGTGAGAATAAGAGCGATGTTCCTGCTAAAGAATTTGAAGCCTTGGTTTTAAATGAAATAAGAGAACGTCTTGTGACCAGTCCCTGGCTAGCGGAGAGTCCCTCCCATCTAGTTGATAGGGCAAAGAGTACAATTTAACCAGGAGGAATCCTATTCAGCCGCTTAAGACAGGAACCCGCACAGGAAATCGAACCGGAAAATCAGAGAAAAAGGGCGATGGCTATCGAGTTAATCGTGAAATATCTGCCCCACAGGTGAGGGTAATCGACGAGGATGGGACGATGGTTGGAGTGATGTCCGTCTCGGAAGCCCTCAGAATGGCCGAAGACCGCCAGCTGGATTTGATCGAAATAGCTCCAACGGCTAAACCTCCCACATGTAAAATTATTGATTACGGTAAATGGAAGTACGAGTCTAAGAAGAAAGAGAAAAACGCAAAGAAGAACCAGACTGTCATTACGATCAAGGAGATTCAGGTTCGTCCGAGGACGGATCAGCACGATCTTGAGGTTAAATTGCGTCATGCCCGCCGTTTTTTGTTGGACGGGGACAAGGTGAAAGTGAACCTGCGATTTCAGGGTCGAGAAATGGCTCACCAGGAGCAGGGATTCAAGCTATTGGAAAAAATTTCTTTGGGATTAATTGATATCGCTATTCAAGAGTCCCCCCCAAAAAGGGAGGGAAGGCAAATGTTTGTGCTCCTTTCTCCGGATATCCTTAAAATAAAGGAATATAGAAAACTTCATCCGGAGAACAAGAAGGAGGATGACAGCTCGAATAGGGAAGCCGACGAAGAGGGGGCGGAGGAACAGGGGCTTTGACCAAGTCCCGTTTTTAGGTAAAGACGTGAGGGGGTGTAAATCTACTTGCCCCCTGGGTCCTGCCCATAGTACAAGTAGCCGCTCGATTAAATTCGATAAGCTGAAATCGGCCATAAAAAGTGAAAGATCAATCCTGGTTTTTCCGCCTTTTCAGACGGGAGATAGTGTGAAGCTAAAGACTCATAGCAGAGCGAAAAAGCGTTTCCGCGCCAAGCCAAGCGGAAAAATAAAGCACAAACAGCCAAATCTACGTCACATTTTGACAAAGAAGAGTTCTAAGCGAAAACGTCATTTGGGACAGATGGTATATGTTTGTTCGTCCAATGAATATCAACTCCAGCGCCAGCTGGTTCTCTGAGGGAGGTAGATCATGCGCGTTAAAGGTGGATTTACATCCCGTCGTCGGCATAAAAAGGTTCTTAAACGAGCCAAAGGGTATCGCAACGCAAATGGGACCTGTTTCACTCACGCAGTGGAAAAAAATGACAGGGCGATGGCCTATTCCTATCGTGATCGTAAGGTTCGCAAGCGAGAAATGCGAAAGCTTTGGACGATTCGTATCAATGCAGCTGCAAGACTGAATGGGACAACCTATTCTCGATTGATGGGTGCCTTGGTAAAATCAAAAATTGAGCTTGATAGGAAATCCTTGGCAGATCTGGCGGTTCACGATGCGTCAGCATTTGGCAAGCTTGTTCATCAAATAATGGGCACTCCGTAAGGAGTGTTCGGATTTTTTCCCTTAAAATGAGAAATCGTGGGAAAGCGGAGTATTGTGGACACGGGGGATAAAGAGTCCAAGATAGACTCCTCTCAGAGTTTTTCCCACGCATTCGAGAACCGTAAGCGGGATCACATACGACTTTCTCTTGAAAAGCGATGTGAGGCGTTCGGCCTTTCTGGCCTTGATCGAATTTCCCTTCAACATGAGGCTTTGCCTGAGTTAGATTTTTCAGACATTCAAATTGGAACCCTCTCTCTTGGACAAGATTTGCAGACTCCTTTTTTGGTGAGTTCGATGACTGCGGGTCATGCGGAAGGGATTGATCTCAATCGTCGGTTGGCTCGAGCTTGCGCTGAGAGGGGCTGGATGATGGGAGTGGGATCTCAGCGTCGCCAGTTGGTTGACCGCGAAATGGATGCTGAATGGAAGTTGGTTAGGGAGGGTGCCTCCGGGGTTGTGCTTTTGGGCAATTTGGGTTTGTCCCAGCTCATTCGAAGTCCTCATTCTTTGGTGGAGCGGCTGGTTGAGTCTCTTGAGGCCAGTGCTATGATTATTCACACCAACCCCTTGCAGGAATGCCTACAGCCAGAGGGAACTCCAGAGTTCAAGGGAGGATTAAAAGCTTTAGAGGAGCTGTGTCGACGCCTTTCAGTTCCGGTTGTGCTGAAGGAAACGGGTTGTGGTTTTTCTAAATCGACTTTGCTGCGTTTGATGGAAACTGGTATTGCAGCTGTCGATTTAAGTGGTTTGGGTGGGACTCATTGGGGTCGAATTGAAGGGGGCCGCTCAATCAAAGGTTCTATTAGACACTACGCGGCAAAAGCCTTTTGGAATTGGGGCATCAGTACAGTAGAATCAATGCGATCAGTTGGAGAATTAAATCCTGGATATGAGGTATGGGCTTCTGGTGGAGTGAGATCAGGATTGGACGCAGCAAAACTCCTGGCCATGGGAGCAAGTATTATCGGTTCGGCTCAGCCTCTTTTGGCAGCGGCGATCGAAGGAGAAGGTCAGCTGAGAGAAAAAATGGAGTGCTTTGAATTTGAATTGAAAACAGCCATGTTTTGCACCGGTTGCGCAGACATCAGTGAACTAAAGAGCAAAGGAATATGGGAATGGGTTCAGGCTTAGAAAAGCAAGATATACAGGGTTTATTTGGTGGTTTTTCCAAACTCTCACGTGAGGAGCGCTACCAGCGCCTGATAAAAATGGGAGCTCTCAGCGCGGAAGATGTTAGATTTCTGAAGGCTGGGGGATTGCAGGGGACCGAATTGGCTGAAAAGCTAATTGAGAATGTCATCGGCTATTTTCAGTTGCCCTTGGGAGTCGTTTCTAATTTGGTGATTGATGGAAAACCGCGAATGGTTCCAATGGCCGTAGAAGAAACTTCCATTATCGCGGCTGCCTCAAAGACGGCAAAGTGGATTCGTGAAAAGGGAACAATAAAAACCGAAATCATTGGGAAGAACATCATTGGGCAAATTCAGATTGCTCGCGTGAAATCTCCAGAATCCTTTGCAGCTCAGGTTATGGAGCGAAAAGAGTCCTTGATCGCGGCAGCCAATGCGGATGTGGCTTTTGGCTTGGTTCGTCGTGGTGGTGGCGTTCGTGATATTGAAGTTCGGTTTCTAGATCGTGGTGACGGAGACCAAATGGCTGTCCTACATGTCCTGGCTGATCCTTGTGAGGCTATGGGCGCCAACATCATGAATCAAGTTTGTGAGTATCTAAAAGGACCCATAGAAATTTTAACGGGCGAAACTGTGACCATGTGTATTCTGTCCAATTTGGTGGACACTCGACTGACTCGAGCAGAAATAAGAGTCAAGAGTCATGACCAGGAAGCAATGGACCGCATCGAAGAAGCTTCTTTATTTGCACAGCGTGATCCCTATCGAGCAGCAACGAATAACAAAGGCGTGCTCAATGGGATTGATCCCATATTGATCGCAACCGGAAATGATTGGCGAGCTGTTGAGGCAGGGGTTCACTCCTACGCATCTCGTGGCGGTCAATACAGCTCGATTACCATTTGGAAAAGAGAGGAAGACACCTTGGTTGGGGTCCTTTCTGCGCCGATTATTTTGGGCGTGGTTGGAGGGGTCACGAATCTGCATCCGACGGCTCAGATGGCTATACGCATGCTTGATATTGAGTCATCTGAAGATCTTTCAAGAATTTGCGCCGCTGTAGGATTGGTTCAGAATCTTGGTGCTCTGAGAGCCTTGACAACAGTTGGAATAGTCGAGGGCCACATGAAGTTACATATCAAAAATTTGACTTTGGCGGCTGGAGCTCAGGAGAAGGAAATTCCGATGCTTCAAATGCGTCTGGAAGAAATTTTGGAAATGACAAAACGGATTAGCTTAGGTCATGCCGTTGAGGCCCTGAAGGAGCTTCGCAGTAAGATTCAACCGGTCACTTTTTCGCCTCAAGAGCCAGTTTAGGGAGAACAATGAAGGTTCAGATATCTCTTCCCGGCAAAACATTTCTTCTCGGTGAATATTCTGTTCTGTCTGGAGGGGCTGCATTGCTCGTGGCAACTGGCCCACGCTTCTGCCTTGAAATAGATACGATGGGAGCAGGATCTTGCGAAGGGATCCATCCCCATAGCCCAGCTGGAAAGTGGGTTCGTTTTCACAATTCTTTATTTCAGCGAGCCCAGTTGAAGTTCTTCGATCCCCACCTAGGAAAGGGAGGCTTGGGTGCCTCAAGCGCGCAATTTCTTGGTGTGTATGTTTGGTCGCAATTGAGCGATATTCCACCTTCGGAATGGGCTCAGAAATTATCGCCTCAAAATGCTCTGCAAGCCTATCGCTCAGTCGCTTTTTCAGGAGAGGGAGTGGCTCCGAGTGGCAGTGATGTGATGGCTCAATGGGTCGGTGGCATCAGTCAATTTCGTTCTCAACCTTTTCAGTTGCACAATGAGGCATGGCCTTTCGCTGACCTCTCATTTTCTTTATGGAGAACTTCACTCAAGGTTTCGACCCATCATCATTTAGCTCAGATCTCAAATCCACCTTATTCAGATTTGAGTTCTTCTGTTGACGAGGGATTGAGCTCCTTTCAAGCGCGCAACGAGGCGAGATTTATCGCTGCTGTCAGAGAATTTGGACTCAAGTTAGAGGCGAAGGGCCTCATTCATTCCGAAGTCCAACCTCTTCTGGCTCATCTGCGGCAGCATGATGTGGTATTGGCAACAAAAGGCTGCGGAGCAATGGGCGCTGATATTATTGTTCTTTTTCACAGGCCGTCCGAAAAAAATAGAATCTTCGAATTGGCCTCCGGACTAGGTCTTTCTTTTGAGGCAGAAATCAAAGATCTAGGGCAGGGATTGAAAATTGAAATTGATCTGGCGGAGGCGCCGAGATCCATGTTAGGAGAGAGGGCAGTGAGTCTACCTTTTGTTCACCTTGAGGCCGGGAATTAATGAAAATACAGGTGCGAGCGACGGCTCCCTCGAATATTGCTTTGATCAAATATATGGGTAAAGTTTCTTCACAGCAAAATCAGCCAGTGAATTCTTCGTTGTCTTTTACCTTAGAATATTTGCGAACAGCCGTGGTGATTGAGAAGATCACGGAAGAATTCGATCAGTGGGATTCCTTGGTTGATCCTGAATTTCCTTTTCAGGTGGAACTGTCTGAGGCCGGAAAGCAGCGGTTCTTGGTCCATTTTAAGCGCCTCAAAGATGATTGGGAAATCCCGGGATCTTACCGGGTTTGCAGCGCCAATAATTTCCCCTCCGATTGTGGACTTGCAAGCTCTGCTTCCAGCTTTGCAGCATTGACTCTCGCAACGGCTCAACTTGCCGAGCGCGCAGGAGCCTTATTAGTTAGCGAGAGAGCAAAACCCATTGACCTTCAAGCATTGTCTGAGTTGAGTCGAAAGGGGAGTGGATCCTCTTGTCGATCATTTTTTTCTCCTTGGGCAGTTTGGACACAAGAGGGAGCCCACCCAATTGAATTGCCCTATCGATCCTTGATTCATCAGGCAGTCGTTGTAGAGAGCGCAAAAAAATCAGTCTCAAGTAGCGAAGCACACCAGCGCGTGGTGACGAGTGATTTGTTTTTGGGTCGCAGTGAACGAGCACAGAGGCGGCTAGATCTTCTTGTAAAGGCGATGCAGTTGCAGAATTGGACTCAGTGCTTTGAAATTTGTTGGGCGGAATTTTGGGACATGCACTGTCTTTTTGAAACAAGCAAACCCAGTTTCGGGTACATGAAGCCAGAGTCTTTGGCTGTATTAGAGATAATCAAAAACGAATGGGAAAAAAGCAAGGATGGACCTTTGGTGACAATGGATGCCGGTGCAAACGTGCACCTGCTTTATCGTCTGGAGCAGAAGGAGCTCGCTTCGCAACTGAGTGAAAGGTTGGGGGGTGTGGGGAGGGTTTTTGGTTCATGAATTTAGCCGCACATACTTCAAGTCAATATCGATCTTATGGAAAGTGGATTCTGGCTGGAGAGCATGCAGTGTTGCGAGGATTTCCTGCTCTCGTTTTTCCGATTGAAAGTCGGTTTATTGATCTCACTCTTTCTCATTTAGATGAGCCAGTGAAAGTTCAGTTTCAGGGACCTCACGCGGAGGAGATTTCTTTGTTATTTTGGGGACTGGTCGAGAGAGCTTTGGAAAAGCTCGAAAAAAACGAGAACAGTTAAAGGGAAATTTGGTCATTGATTGTCAGGTGCCTTTGGGAGCTGGGCTTGGTGCGTCTGCCACTTTGTGTGTTACAGTGGCTCGTTGGTTCATGGCTTTGGAGTGGCTCAGGTTAGAGCAGATATATGAATTTTCCCGAGAACTTGAAAATCTTTTTCACGGTGAGAGCAGCGGAGTCGATATTGCGGTGGCCCTCGAACATCGGGGAATTAGATTCGTTCGTGGGGGGGAGAGAACGCCTTTGGTGCTGAATTGGAAGCCTCAATGGTATCTTTCCTATTGCGGACAACGTGGAGTGACCTCGGACTGCGTGAATAAGATCAAAGCGTTGAGCCAATCGGACCCCTCCCTTAGCATGAGATTGGATCGTCAGATGGGGCAGGCAGTTGAGATGGCGCAGAGTGCTCTGCAATATGAAGAAGATTCTGGCATCCTTGAACTTGGAAGAGCAATTAATCTTGCTTGTGACTGTTTTATGAAGTGGGGACTTTGCGAAGGGGAGCTCAATCATCATTTGCAATGGATCCGTGGTCAGGGGGCATTGGCAGCTAAGCCAACCGGGTCCGGCGGAGGGGGGTATGTGTTGAGCCTTTGGCGAGAAGAGCCACCCCTTTCGGTTCGAGATCATTTGTTTCACGCCTAAAAAGGGGAGAGGGGGATTTTGGACACACCCATTGATCAAGCTAACTCCAAGGATACGGCCGCCTCTATTGAAGTTGAAGTGTCCCAACCTCCGGTTTTCAAAGAAAATGGAAATAAAACACTGATTATGGTGGGTCGCGATGGACAGGGCCGAGCCTTTTCAGCAGAAGAGTTATTGGCTAAAAAACTCAACAGTTGGCAGGGGTGGTATTGCGCGGCCGGTATTGAAAATATTTATATTTCTCATGACGGCTGTGTTTTTTCAGCTGTCTGTCGTGAGGGTGGATATTTTGGCAATGTCTTCGATTACTTTCTTTATGTTCCCGAGAATTTCATCAAGTGTCCAAAAAAATGGTGCATGTGCGGAACGGACATGGCCCTTAGAAAATTTAAGAGCCAGGACGATATTCACTGGGCTTACACAGATCCTCAATCAGAGGCCGCTGAAAATTTTCAAGACTTTGTCGCTTCGCAGCCCCTTCTTCAAAGTCGTGTTTTGCCAAAGCAAATCACTTGGGAGCTCGGTCGTCGATGTAACTTTTCTTGTCGATACTGTCCACCCACTGCGAGCAACAATTATGAATCTCATCGCAGCTGGGGCAGCCTCAAGCATGCCGTTGATAACATCTTTAAGGCCTTTGTGAAGGAAAGATCCGGGAAGTTTCATTTTAGCGGAGGGGAGCCGACATTTAACCCTTCATTTATGGATTTGTGTAAGTATATCAGGGAGCGAAGACCCATTTCTCAGCCGGACCGCTTCCATTATTGTCATGTGACGACGAATGGCAGTCGTCAGCCACAATATTACGAAGAACTCATTGAATACTGCCAGATTTCGGTGAGCGTGCATTTTGAATTTTACAATGAAGAAAAATTGCTTGAGACAATTGCGGCGGTTGTGGCGAGAAAATCAAGTGATGCGTCATTGATTTGGCAATGGTTTGGCGTTCGAATTATGGTGCCTCCCGGTACGGCAGAAAAAGCTCAGCATCTCATGGAGAAAATATACGCGATCCCAAATTTTAGAGAACAATCACAACTGAATCTTTCACCAATTTATAAGTTCAAAGAACCAGAGGGTTGGGATGAGTCGCTTGCCGATTATCATCCCGAGGAACTTTCTTTTATTGGGAGCCACGGATGAACAGGGAGGTTTTAAAAAAAAGTTATTCAAATACAGCGATTGACGATCTCTCTGGGGGCAAGGCAGAAGGGTCTGAGATTAAAAATAGTTTCGCAAAAATGTTAAAATTCTTTTGTGACTATGCCGAAATTGAGGGCCTCCGACTGAAGCCCTATAGTTCGGAGAATCTCTGTTATTTTTCAGCACTATCGTTGGCCAAACAGCAAGTTATCTATGAGGATCTGAGACGATACTATCAGATTTGCATGGAGTCCATTCAGCTTCACGCATCGCTCAAAGACAATACTGGACAGTTTCGTTTAGCCGCGAGAAAATTGGGTATTCAGCTGGAAGACAAGGTTTTTTCTGCTTTGAATTCTGAGGATGTCATCGAAATTTACACGCTTGATTCTATCCAGATTTTTCGAACTTTTAATTTCTTTCATTTAGTCACTTACACTTTAGAGGAAGTTTTTTGTAGGCCATGGTTTGAGCTTTACGAGCGTGATATTTTTACGAATGAAGCCAATCACAAGGCCGTCAAATATGTGCTTTCGGGACAGACGCGATCTCCTTTTTATCCAAATATTCCCGTTCATGATGTTTATGAAAAAAAGGAGGGAGGTCATGGTCTAACTAAGATCAAACATCGTTTTATGGCGCCCGCTTATAATTCTAACGACGTGTTGACTGGTTTCATCAATGTTTTCCAGGTTGTTGGTCCATGCCAGAGGATCTCTTAAATTTTAAATCGCTGTTTCAATCTCAGTTTTCATGCCTTGGCTGCTGAATCTGGAATTCCATAAAAAATCTATGGTCTGTCTGATGTCTCTGATCGGAGATTCACAGGCGTTTTCCTTTTTCAGACACACGATATCGACCTCAACATTGTGCTGTGAATGTCCCTTTACGATAGGTTGCGCCCCAAATCTATAACAGATTTCCTGGACTTTTTTCGAATTGTTCGTGTATGCGATAAAAGCGTCGAGTCCCAACTCAATCAGTCTTTTTACAGAGAGCCCAATAAGAACTTCTCCGAAGGAGATTTGAGTCAGTGACTTTCGGAACCTTGAATCTACCGCCGTTTGATTTGATATCAATACTTGACGTACACCTAATTGTTCTATGTTTTCGACACTCCCCGGAGGATAGGCCTTGAAGTACCTCAAATCCCGATGAACCGGATTTTTTAGATCAAGAAACGAGTGCATGGTGATTCCCACACATTCGTCATGATGAAACACCACAAAGGCCTCATCTTGGCGAAAAAAATCATCTGAATAAATGGTGCTTTTGCCCTCTAGTTCATGAAAAGTTTCAGCCCAGACGCGTTTCCAGAGTGAATAGGACTTCTTATACGCTTCAAGCTCCCCCTTGGGCGGTACCTGTCGAGGTTGAATGATTTTGAAGTTTAAATTTCGGATATCAAATTTTGAGGAAGAGAACATATCAAGCAGCTCCTCGAACTGATTCCTTCATGACGGCATGAAGAAAATTGCCGTACCTTTCAAATGATCTCAGCATCGTATCGACAAGACGATCATAGGTGTGGCTCTCCAAGTGACTGAGGCACTTCCATCCTGACTCAGTGTGGGCAATGTCAACGGCTGCATGCAGGGTGAGAAAGCTAGCTGGGACATTCGCCACATGTTTTTTTGTGTACGGCTTTTTGTGGTGATCGAGAACGCGTTTTGCCATGTACCCGCAGTATCTTGCTGAAATGTGCTCTAAGGCAAACGCATAGCCAAAGAGGGATTCGACAATTTGATTTCCGGCGCTGTCTATGGATTTATAGAGAGCCAAGGCCTCGGGCATCATTTTTTCTGATTCAGGATTTCTCCCGAAAAAGGCCGCATCTCTCTCTGCAAATTTTTCGTGTCCAAACTCCTCTTCGCGATGGTGGAGGAGAATTTCTTTGAGAGGCCCTTTGGCAAAAGCCGCTGTTTTATCCAAAAGGGGAACCGTATGGTGAACGAATTTCGAAGTCTGTACGCACCAGGTTCCGTAATGGGTGTCTGATTCCCATGGGAAATTCTCGATGCTTGGCTTTATCTGGATGAGCTGCTCTTCGATTATTTTCTTGAGTGATTCCTTGATTTGCATTTTTTTAGTCCCCCTAAGAGTAAAAATAGGTGTTCAGGAGGTGTTTCGGGATCGCATTTCCAAAACTAAACAAAAATTGTCAATTTGTTTGATTTTGCATTGGCACGACGTCGCATGTTGATTGAGATCAATGATGCCGGTGATATTTGTCCAGTAGAGAACTGGAGAGCGGAGCCAGTCTTTGGCTGGGTCTCTAAATTATTTACTATTTGCTCTATAAAATGAATACTGTTCCTAACATGAATTGAAAACTCAATTGGCCTAGGTTATTTGATTCGATCAGGTCTCTTGCGAGAATTAAAGAACAGAATATTAAATAAAAAATGGAGTCACTATGAGCAGGTTGCAGCACTTGGTTGGCGTCGGAAACAATGGACCTCTGGGAAGAAAATTAATTATTCTGTCAATTTTGACAACAGTTTTGTCCACCCACGCTTTTGCAAATTGGTTCGGTGGGCCCTACATTGAACCTGGATTTGCGGGGTATTGTGTTCATAGACCGAACATAGGAGGAATCGTTGGCTATAAGGGAGGCTTTCAAAAAGTACTGAAGGGAGAGAAATATGGATTTACCCCTAAGAATATTGATTGTGTTGTTGTCAACGTTCAAAATAAGAACTTTACAGAGACTTTTGAGGTCGTGACTGATGACGAATCCGTCATGCATATTCGAATTCATCTGGCTTTGAAAATCAAGGATGATGAACAATCCATTAAGACAGTCGTTGAAAAGTATGGAGCCGGTCACTTTGACAGTGAAGATCCTGAAAAAAAATCTTGATTTGGGCCCCAATCCTCCTTGGTATCAGAATAATGTGAAAGAGCCGTTTCGAACGGCCGTCAGGAAAGCCATCGAAAGTATTCCGTCAGCGGAACTTGTTAAATCTCGCTTAAGATTAGAGAACGAAATTCGACAGGCCACGACGAGCTTGCTTGCCGAAACACCGATTCAGGTGATTTCGCTCGTCGCGGGAAATGTTGAGTTTCCAGAATCTGTAAAAAGGACAATTGAAGAAAAAATGAAGCGTCCACATATATTGGAAACTGCCATGGCTGATGTTGAGATTGCGAAACAAACAGCACTCTCCGCGAAAGAAAAAGCAGCCGGCGAAGCTGAAGCAATTCGACAAAGGGCTCAAGGAGAGGCAGATGCCATGAAAAGCATCAAATCCCAGTTGACTGTTGAATATATCGCCTATCTTCAAGCAGAAGCTCAGAAGATTGCTGCAAGCCAGCCAGGTGGTAAGGTGTTCTTTTTTCAAGCCCCCACTGCAGAAGTTGCCAATGCCGGAGGAGCTCCAAGCATCGTCTATGATCTATCAAATGACGTGAATGCAGAAAATAAAGAAGTGCCTTTGGATAAGAAGCCGTAATCACTCATTCAGATTTGTTGTATTGTATTCTATTGTTATGGCCCCCGACGAAATGGTTCAATGACCTCCTCGACACGTTGGGGGTCAAATTTACTCGACTAGATAGGCTTTAAATTTTGCACCTTTGATTTTTGTCGTCCTCAATTTGTTTAAAGCCTTCTCTGTCATATCGGGTGTGATCGCAATATAACTGAAGCGATCTTGAATCTGGATTTTTCCGATATTGGAAGCTGATAGGGGATGGGGTTCTGCCGTGAGCGCACCTAGAATATCTCCAGGCCTGAGCTTGTCAGAGCGGCCTCCAGAAACCTGGAGCGTCTTCATCAGAGTTTTTTCAAATTCAGGTCCAAGAGCCAAGTTATTTGTTGGTTCAAGTGCTCTTCGAATCATGGACACACCGGTAGCTTTTTCAATTTCTAGGACCTTTTCAGTTTCATAGGCTGTCGAAATAGAGACAGCAACGCCTTTGCGTCCCGCTCGCCCAGTCCGACCAATCCGGTGAACATAGGTCTCAGGGCTGGATGGCAAATCCAGGTTGATCACCAGTTCCAGTGAATCGATGTCGAGTCCTCTGGCTGCGACATCCGTGGCGACCAGGATCCGCACACTGCCATTTCGAAATAGTGACATCGCGCGATCTCTTTCCTTCTGCTCCAAATTTCCATGCAGAACCTCTGTTCTGACCTTGGACTTCTCGAGAATTTTTCCAATCTCATCTACCGTCGATTTAGTGCGACAAAAAATCAAGGTGCACATGGAGGGATGATTTTTTAAGATTTTAATTAATGTTTCGATCTTTTGTGGGTTTTCAGATTCGTAAACATATTGCTCAATCATGGGAGCGGTCTGCGGCTCGTCGGAAATTGTTATTCTTTCAGCAGCATGTTGGTATTTTTGACTTAAACTTTCCAAACCTTCTGGAAATGTCGCTGAAAAGAAGAGAGTCTGTCGGCGTTTCGGCAATTCTCTCAGGATTGCATTCATTTCGTCCGCAAATCCTTCTTCGAGCATACGATCCGCCTCATCTAAAACAAAAATCCGCACGTTTCTCAAGTCCAGCTGGCCACTTCTGAGATGTTCCAGGGTGCGTCCCGGTGTTCCCACAATGAGTTGGACCCCTCTCTGAAGGGCTTGCGTTTGGGGTGGGTAGGGCTGTCCGCCAACCAAAGCCAGGGCTTGAAGTCCCTGGAATGACTTTGAAAACCTCTGAAATTCGCGTAGCACTTGGTCGCTCAATTCGCGAGTTGGACAGAGAATTAAAGCCTGAACGGCTAATTTAGAAACCTCAATTTTTTGAAGAATGGGAATGATAAAGGCCGCGGTTTTACCGCTGCCGGTCTGAGATTGCGCGATCAAATCTTTGCCTGCGAGCAAAGCAGGAATGCTCGCCGCTTGGATGGGCGTCATTTCATTAAATCCAATATCCTGAACGGCACGCAAGAGCTTTTGAGAAATGGCAAGAGAACTAAAATTATTTGTCATCAGGCACCCTAGTTCTCTTTCTCCCTTTTTGGTATCTATTTCGGTCTACAGGCATGGTTCAATGGCTCCGCCCTCAATTAAATGATTCTGAGGGAATTTAGGGGACAGGAAATTTAGAGGAAATCGATTCTGATCAAATCGCTGAATACAAGATCAAGAAGCATGAGGACTGGATTGCTACATGCCTATCATCAAATCATCGGATTAACATGACCTTTGATGAGGTTTGGAGAATTCGAGAAACCTGTATTCAAGGGCTTTCTGCTGTGAGTGCCGCGCCAGCAATTTAACAAACCCGTTTCAGAATTCTCCATCTAAAATCTTTGATTTAGGTGGAGATGAATGAAACTCGACTTTCCTCCATGGATGGAGGAGGTCTTGAAATCAGGATGATTTTTCATTTCCCTGATTTTCTACATATTTTTTTATGACCTCAAGTGTCGCTCCGCCCGTCGAAATGAGACAATAGGCTCGAGTCCAGAAAACAGGTTTCCAATAATATTTCTTCAGGTGTGCTGGAAACTTCTTCCTAATAAGTCTGCTCGTTACGGTTTTTAGGTTGTTGATGAGCTTTGAAAGATTCATCGCCGGGTGTGCTTCAAAGAGAAGATGAACGTGGTCTTCTTTGCCGCTAAACTCGAGGAGTCTGCAGTCCCATTCACAAAGAAGTCTGCCAAACTCTTGCTTTAGAAAATCTAATTGCTCTGGATTGAGACATCTTTTTCGATATTTGGTTACTAACACTAAGTGATAGTTGAGACTGTAAACGGCGTGAAAATGTCCACGTAATTTCGTTTTTCTTTGATTTGACTTTTCATAACACTAACAATAGAACAGACAAGGAAATGAATCCACTCACGAGACGCTACAAATTCGAAATTTTTCCCTCACCGGTGCAGAAACGGCATCTAGGGAAGATATTTGGCTCGGTTCGCTTTGTGTACAACCAATTTCTAAAGATAAACGAGGAGCTGTACGCGGATGGGATACAGAAACTCTCTCGCACAGAGATGCAAGAACATCTCCTCATCTGGAAAGAAGCCATTGACTGGCTGAGTGACGTGCCAAGTCAATCCTTGCAAGTTGCAACTCACGATCTCGATGTCGCCTATCAGAATCTGTTTGCAGGACGCGGTAAAAAGCCAAGACTCAAAAAGAAGTTGGCTGCGCAAAGTTTTTCACTCCCACAACCAAAAATCAAATCAGTGTCGGGACAAACTTGCGTATTTATTCCAAAATACAAGACTTGGATACCGATGAAAATGCATAGAGAATTTCCAGACGGTGCAAAGTTCGGTGCCGCCACCATCTCTAAAACTGCAAGTGGACGATACTTCGTCAGCATCGTCACAAAATTCAATACGAAGGAGAAAATTCTTTCAACCCATGATGGGATCGTTGGTGTGGATCTGAACATCAAGCAGATTGTTCTGAGTGATGGCGAGAAGATCCAGGTTCCAAAGACATTGGAAACGCTCGAGAGCAGAAAGCGCAGGCTTCAAAAGAAGATGCAGCGCCAACGAGATATGCAGAAATCAGAAAAGCGCGAAGATCGCTCCAATAACTACGAAAAAACAAGATTACAGCTTGCAAAGTTGCACGAAAAAATAAAGTTCCAAAGGGAGGACTATCTTCACAAATTGGCTCTCAATATCTACCGCAAGAACCAAGTGGTGGCGATGGAGACACTCAATGTGAAGGGCATGATGAAAAACCGAAGACTGGCAAAGTCAATTGCGTTTCAGTCATGGGGAAGACTTGTTGAGATAATGAAGGTGTATGCTGTCCAATACGACAAACATTTGCATTTTATATCGACTTGGTTTCCAAGTTCTAAGATGTGCCATCAGTGCGGGTTCGTGAACAGCGAACTCACACTTTCCGATCGGGAATGGACATGTGAATCATGTCATATTCATCACGATAGGGACGTCAATGCTGCAATAAATATTCAAAACGAGGGTGGGTCCTACCCCGTTCATAAGCCTGTGGAGAGGAAAGGCTCTGTTGTACGGCCGAAAGGGCGCACAACAACCATGGCCTCGGCGAAGCAGGAATCATCAAGATTTGAGGTGGCATCGTGAGACGCCATCCGCTTGATGCTCCCACTTATTCCCGACAAGGGAAAAGTGGTGAGAGGTTCACTGAGCCTTCCAAATTTGCAATCTTTGATTCAGATAAATAGGCATCGCGGAAATTCAAAATGAATTGACTGCGAAGCCATGGGTGAGATCATCAAAATAACCTCTGAGACATTCCTCTGAAGAATGCAACTAATTGGAGAGTTTACTGTACGCCCATATCGGCGAATTCGGCAGTGGTCATTTTAGACATATCGGGCGAATCGATAGGAATCCCCATGGACTTACCTGGTCGTGCCCAAAGATCTTGATTTGCTTTTACTGTCCGCTCTCCGTCTTTAGAGTGGTCTCCGACCCCTCGCACATTGACCACGCCTTCGCAAACACAAACGTAGGTGCCTTTTTCTTCACTGGCCTCGACCAAAAATTTTGTCCCGCGTACGCCTACTACAGCAGACTTGGTTTTTATCTGAATATTTTCTGCCTTTTTGTCCTTCACAAAATAGGCAAATACTTGCCCGATGGCGATATCAATTTGACTCGCATTTTTTGTACCTAAGGCAATCAAGTTCACCTTTGTATTTTTCTTTAACCGAAGGCGATGCCCTTCGGGATATGTGAGATCGACAAATGACTCATCAGTGCTGCCGACCTCGATCAATCCTCCAAGAGGTAAGAATTCACCTGCTTTGACTTCCTTTTGATTGTAGCGAACTTGGCCAGATTTCTTAACGACCGTCAAACCTTCACCAGCGAAAGCAAATGAACATAAAAAAAGGGCCACAACTGCAAAACCGATTTTATCCATAAATCCCCCTGTTAAAGACTCAAAGTATGGAGGCAGAATGTCAAGCGAAGCGAAAGCAAATCTGCGAGGACGATAAGAAGATTAAAGGTGCTTGGCCTTAAGATTGCATATGGGGTCGTGATATGACTGGGGTATTACGATTGATTCATGTTGGACTTCCGTTGGCCTTAGGCTCCTTCTTGATTTCTGGTTCATTTGCATATGCTTCCGTTCTCACTGAACTTAATCTTCTTTTGGAGCCTGGTCAGTCAGGACCGACCTGCGCCCGGGCTTTACTTGAAGACTCGAAAGGCCGGGGAGGGTCAAGTGAAGATCAAGGGGGCCCTGGGGAGAGACGTCGATCTGATCATTTAGAGCGGAACGCAGCCGATATTATCCGTGGAATCAAATCGATTCTAAATTCCAGCCTACGATATGAGGATATTTTTACGGTACCTGTAGAGCCGGTTGCCTGGTTGAGATTAAGGGAAAAGGAGGCGCGACCCGCTACCGATCAGGATCTAGATGGATTGTTGAAAATTGCGCTCAAGGATCCTAAATTGTTTGCAGCCCTTAAGGAGAGCACTCCTGGTACAGCCGATATGCACTCCTTGATCCACGTCATGCACCAACTTCTGGCTGAAAAACCAGATGAATTTGGACTCGTGGTAGCAGCTATTTATAATAAAAGTCCGCCAAAGTTTGCCGCGCTCCTTAAAATATTGAGTCTTGAGGGAGAGGGTGATTTTGCGATTCGCATCTATCTTCATGAACTCGGTTTTAGCTACGGATTCAGACAGGAGCGACCCATATTCTTCCAATCTAGGCAGGAGGGATTGAAACAGTTTGGAAAGCTCGATGGTGAGTATTGGGACATAGGCAGCGGTATTGGAATGGCCGACAGATTATTTGTCGATCTTCTCCCTGAGAATCATTATGTCTTCTTTGATATTTCACCTCTCATTGTAGGATATCTGAACGGAGTGATTGCAAGATATGGTTTTAATGCCGAAGCGATTCAGGCCGATGCTCGATCGTTGCCACAGTCTGGTGATCGAGTGGTGTCCGTGGTGCGCATGAAAAATGTTTGGGGTTATGTTCGAGGTGCCGATAAGTATTTGATTCAAGCAGCTGGCTTGATTCAGGCTGGAGGACGATTGATCTTGCAGGACGCGAAGATGTTTCCGCGCAATCTTCTGCGCCTCCTGACTGTCAGCAGGGAACCAACTCTAACTCTTCTTCAACAGGGATGGACACTCACTTATGACATGGATGAAAAGGACGGTCGGGGAATGTACACAATTGTGCTGACAAAGGCAGTTGAGGGTGTCGCGAGACGTATTTCAGAGGACGCGTCTTTGAAGCTGTGGGACGAAATGCTTGCAAAAGTGCCCAGTGCTATCGCCGAAAAATTGCCGGCGCCGGCTCGAAAAAAGTGACCGTGATGGATGTAAACTGGCCCATGAGGATGTTGGCTAAGCTTTTGAAAATCAGATATTCACTCTTAATCACACCTACAACATGCTCAGAGCTAAGATCAATCGCCTCATTCATCTCAATAAAAATTACCTTAGATTTCTACTTTATTCGGAACCAGAAATTGATCTGAGACCCCTTCTGGCAGCTGCTTTACCTCAAGACGCTCGATGAGCTTTCGAAGGCCGAGGGGATTGTCTCTCCACATTACGACAGAATCAAAGTAATAGTGAATAATCACAAAACCTATCATCAAATCATAGGGGTTAAATCGCCCACTTGGTACAAGCTGGAAGCAAACATAAACAAACAAGCAACTCAAGATCACCAGAGGAGCAAAAAAGAGTGGAAATCTCAACATCCACTTTCCAAAATCATACGGAGCTTCTGTTCTGCTCATTTTGGTCATAAAAATAAGGCCAAGATAGCAAATACTATGATGGGCATTAAGAAGGTAGAAATTCGAAAATTTCGGAAGTGATTGGTAGAAGGGCCAGGGAATCAGCACCACTATCGAAATAATATAAAATAAAAGGAAGGGAAGAGAGCAGGTCTTTTTGCGTAACAAAAAAAATATACGAAGACCGACAATAATAATCACCCCTAAACTCAAAACATCGGCAAAAGTTTGTACCATCCTTTCTTTACCCCAAAAATCAACAATTGAACGAGAAAAAATCAACACCAGAAAAATGACCTTCTCGACATTTGTATTGAGAATTTGAAGGTTTGAGTCCGAAGGTCTTTCCATTTTTCTGCCATAAATCTGGAGAATTTCGTGATTTTGCATAGATAAATGATAATTGGCAGCCAAAATGGATAGATTAAATATCCATGTCCACTGCCAACTATTACGATCTTGGAGAAAAAAAATTGGAAGTGTAAATAGCAGAAATAGTAGGATTGGAACAACGAGGTAAACCAAGATTTTAGAGGGGTTTCCCTTCCCTTCTTCCACCACGCCCCTCATTAGTAAAAAAGATGCGAAAAAATGTGGGAATCTAACAAGCGGACCATAGACAACGAGGGCAAACGAAGCTCCAGCTATAAGGGTGGGAAGTTCATATTTTAGCAAAAGAAAATTCAATGGAATAAGCCAAAAGCTAGAAAAAAAAAAGCAAGTCATACCATGGTGTTAGAATCCAAGATCTCATATTCTGAACTCCTTTCCCATCTTGAGAGTCACTTCTAAACTTGCGTTGGGTCGCACCTGATTTCAAGTCTCAGCAGTTGGGCTCATCAACATCAAGAATAAATAAATCAAGAAGCCCTCATGAACTGAGGCTAGCTAGGAGTCGTCGAGGAATCAAGAAAAGACGAGGTCGACTCTGAAGCGCCGGAGTGCAATGTGCCTCAACCATCAAAAGAGACGGGGATTGATCACAGAATCCAATGGCTTTTTCTGGACTTTAGTGGGGAAAAGAGATCTTGCGTTGAGAAGGCTTTGAGTGCGATTCTGTGCGATGATTTCATGGAACAGATCATATCTGTGATATTGTTCTTGCTTCAATTAAATTGAAAGTTGCTTCCGAAATTAACTTGGAATTCACAACGATTGTGCGCTGCAATGTTTTCTCTCAGAAAGGCTCAATTCCGAACAGCTTTCCCAATGAAGTCTTTCCGTTTCGAAAAACATATGTTCTGCTTTCAAAACAAATCATTGATTCTTATATTTAGGCTAAACATATGAGCATGGCAAACAAGAATGGTCTTTTGGCGCGGCGGAAGATTTTACAGTCGGTTCTGGGTCTTCCCATTTTGATCACTTTTTCTGGCTGCAGCGATACTTCCGAGAGGGCGAACATTCAAAACTTTGTTGACCTCGATAGAGAGCTAGGACAACCGTTGCGGGGTGCCAAGTATGGTTTGCCTTCTTGGAATACGCTCGACCAGTCCTGTGCCGAATTTGAGCATGCTTACAATGAGAATGCCAATGGACCATCGCCCCTTGGTCTTCGTGCTGTTTTCGATAACCTCAAGTACTCACATCGCTACAGTCCGACTTCCATTCATGAGGCAAATCTGATTCATCATTTATCGGAATATCATGAAGTGACTCGCGACTTTCTAGTGATTCACGCTGGAGGCACATCAATGTTGGCGGAGCTCCTGGCAGATACCGTGAGCAAAGTGAAATCATTGGTAATGAGTCATCCGGAATTTCATTGGATGGCTCGTTTTGCTCGATCGCAGGGAGCAGATTTGAATCTAGTTCCTATTGATGAGGACGGTTCAATTAATTTATCCAAAATTCTTAAAAATCAGGCAAACGCCGGTCTTATCTATATTTCAAACCCTCACAATCCATTGGGTCGGTTTATTCAAAAAGATCAAATGGAGCCATTTCTGTCTTCAGTCGGTCAAAATCTACCAATTCTTATAGATGAAGCCTATATTGGATACCTGGGTGAGGAGCCTGCCTCTCAGCAAACAGTGATTAATCTTACATCGAAATATAAAAATCTAATGGTACTCAGAACATTTTCCAAAGTACATGGACTTGCTGGCCTGCGTGTGGCCTATTCTGTGTCTCATCCAGATTTTAGAAAAAAGTTTTCAGTTCGGGCCCCGAGCCCTTTCACACTCTCATCTCTGAGTTTAGTAGCGGCAACTGCTGCTCTTAACGATCAAAATCATGTAAGAAAAACCGTAAGTGATAATTTAGAGAGTAAACAAAAATTTGAGGAATTTGCGAGACAGAATAATATCTCATTTATAACGAAGAGTGTGGCGAACTTTCTGGCCATTGATCTTTCAACTGAGAACAAAGGGCTTGTGAAATATTTTAATTCAAAAAAGAAAGCGCTTGGAAACTGGGATGGTGTTGACTTTGTTCGATTGAGTATAGGCTCAAGAGAATCTCAGAAATCGTTTCAAAATAATTTGAGTGCCTATCTTGAGTCTATTAGATAGGATGTTTGTTTTAAAATTTGGTTTTAATCATGAAGTTTGAAAAGTGGTGTCGAAAGTCAGATCGCTTGGAATCAATTGACGCTCTTCGCGGAGTGGCAATTGTATTGATGGTTCTAGATCATACTAGACATTTTTTCACAAACACAAGGTTGGAACAATTTAGTTCAGATCTTTCTCAAATGCCCGTGGCTCTCTTTTTAACTAGATGGCTCACACATTTTTGTGCACCTGTTTTTATCTTACTAGCTGGAATCAGCGCCTTTATTTTGCTGAAGAAAAAAAATGACAATAACATTAGGAAGACATCCAAATATCTATTGTTACGAGGTTTGTGGCTGATAATAATCGAATTAACTCTGGTTCGCTTGGCCTGGATGTTTAATTTTGACAATTCAGTTGTGTTTGGAAGAGTTCTGTGGGCGATTGGATGGTCTTTTGTATTTCTTTCGCCGCTGATTTATCTTTCGCCGAATACAGTGGGTATTGTTGGTGCCGTAATCATTTTGACACATAACTTATTTGATACTTTACCGATTTCATCGTGGGGCTCATTGACTTGGTTGTGGAAAATTCTCCACGTATCTGAGGGATTTGAAATTTCTGAGGGATATTATTTTTTGGTTATCTATCCACTGATTCCTTGGGTTGGAGTGATGGCGCTAGGCTACGGCATTGGGCATGTTTTCCTAAAGCCCAAACAGGAAATGCGGAAGATCTTGGGTCTATTTGGCCTCTTTCTTCTGTGTGGATTTGTCATCTTAAGGTTCATTAATTTTTATGGCGATCCTATGCGATGGAGTCCGCAACAGACAGTCCTTCAAACATTTATGTCTTTTATTAAACTCGAGAAGTATCCTCCCTCTTTGCTATTTCTCATGCTGACTTTGGGAATCCCACTTGTGCTTTTCCCGTACCATGAAAAAATTCCGGGTTATTTGAGAAGTGTTTTTGTTGGGTTTGGTAGGGTTCCTCTTTTCTTTTATTGTACTCACCTCTTTTTCCTTCACGGCCTGGCTGTGACAGTTGCTTATGTTCAAAAATTGAATATTGATTTCCTTTTAGAGAATAAGCCGCCTTGGTTGTGGCCAGAAAATTGGGGTTTCTCCTTTCCTATTGTATATCTAATATGGGTTGTTGTGGTTGCGGTTTTTTATCCCATTTGCCTTGGATATACAAAAGTCCTGGAGTCAGTCTCAAAAACGGCGATTTGACAACGAACGAGATTTGTCTTTCGATATTTTTGAGCAGCATTTCAAAACTGCACGGTTGTTCAATTGATGATGTCGCGAGGTAGTGACATGTGAGGTCAAATGAATTCTATGATGCGCTTGGGTAGATGCCAAACAATTATTTTTTCTGAAGGACCGTGTGGAAAATGTAGGGGCCCGCAAAAAGAAGGCCCACACCCAAATGGCAAGAGCTCAGGCCAAGAATGGCAGTTTGATTTCCAGCATAGAGGAGGCCAAACCCCGAAAGGACGAGCATTAAAAAAGCTCCCAGAAGAAATCCGCCGCTCAAGCGAGCCTTATGTTTTCTCCACCAATAGCGCATATGAATGCTCCATAGGGCTCCGACAATGGCAATTGATATAAGGCCAAAAAGTGTATGGATGGCAATGATCCAGGGGTGAGTATCTGAATTTAGCTTCCAGGCGATATCCAAATCAAAGCGGGTGAAGAGAGTCGATGGCGCTAAGAAGATGCCGCTCGCGATTAGCACAAAAATGCAGGCATGTATCAGTCTCTTCGAAAACCATTTCGGATATCCCTTCATTTAACCTCGCCCTCTGCCCCTTGAATCAAATGTCCTCCGAGCCTCGAAACTGCAAACTCGCGATCCCTCTGAGAGCTGACCCCAGCAACTTTGGTTAGGGCATCTGCTAGCCAGGCGCTAGGAGCGATCACGCTCCATATACCATCTTCAGTTGAATGGCCGCAAGCGGCGATAATTTTTCCGGGAAATTGGTATGAATTGCTGCCGGAGGTTTCAGAGGTGGCGAGCGCAGAATTTCGAAGGCCACCCAAAAGTGGAAGTTCGCCATCTGGACGACTTGCATTTCGTTGAAACACCGGCAAGGTTAAGTCGCCAAAAACACGTAAGTCACCCCCAGCGTTGACCCAGCCTGATGAGCTTGCGCCATGAGTTTTTAATTCCTTTACTGCCAAGTCCACTGCGAAGCCCTTAGCAATGCCATCCAGGGTAATGACTAAAGGACGTCGAAGGCGAACTTTCTTTCCACGAATCTCGAGGTCGTCGGCTTGACCAGCCATCAGCTTTTTTCCGCTTTCATGAATGGGCAAGGCACCAATTTTCTGCAATTGAGCACCAACCGTAAAATTGAAGAGTCCTTTGCTTCTCCAGGTTATTACTCGGGCCAAGCGCAATGCGCAAATGCTCATTGGATGCACGGCGATCTCTTCTCCTCGTGCGCTATTGAGCCGCGAGAGATCACTCCGGGGGTCATGAAAGGAGAGATGCTTTTGGACGGTTTCTATACGTTCAAATGCCCTTTCAATGGTTCTGTCACAATTTTGGAAAGCTCGTGAGAGACCGATTTCGACGTAGGTGCCAAGTAGCGGTCGCATACGGCGACGATACTTATCCACCATTTAAATTTAACACTTTATGTAGGACAAGCAAACGCTTCACTCCATCAAGAAGATTTCGGCAGGACAAAGTTGCGCCGCTGATATTAGAAACATCAACGTCAAGCTTAAATGGGTTGTCGAGTTTTTTACCCCTAAATTGTTCGCGCCACTCAGGCTTTCGGACTTCACCTCCATGAGTTTCTCGATAGGACATCACTTCAATTCCTAATACTTTTCCCTCTGATGAAATGGCCGCAGCAAAGGTGATGAACTCATGTTTGCCAATGACCTCATCGACAAAAAACCATCCGATCACTTCGTTTTTTGTATATGCCTGCCAAATTTTCGGATTCTTAGTTCGCTGACGGACTCCAGCTAGCTCTTTGATTTTGTCTATTTGCTCGCCTGTGAGCTCGACTGATTTTAACTCAAATCTGTCTGCAGTTGGCAGAAGGATTTTCTGTGCTTCGCTGGCGGAAAGATAGTCTGCCGCAAAGGTCGAATTTGTGAAGGCCGCAACTGGGAGCAGCCAAAGCCCATTTAATCTGCGATCATCCATTTTATACCCTTAATCAAGCCTCATTTGGGTTGCATTGCAATTGGGTTTTAATAAGTGAATTGGGTTCAAAAATTAAATCCAATTTTTAGTCGAGTCTCTTGTTCTGTTTTCTCAACCAAATGCAGATTTTCATTTTCTTGATCGAGGTATGTTTCTCCGCCACCGTCAATTTGCGGGAACCAGGTGAGAGTGGTCCACCAGATTTCGCTTCCATAGTGAATGCTCGGGCCCGAAAAGAGCGAATAGCGCTCGCGCCCTATTTCAGTTTCATACTCCACCTCATAAATGGCTTCTGCGCCGATATACCAATTGGGAACAAACCGATAACTCAGGCCAGTTCCAAGTTTGGTTTCGATTTCCATCTCGGGTTCGGTTGGCCAATCGAACCCGATCGGAAGATCTTCAATTTCCCTGCGATCTGCATAGGTTGTTTCTAGTCCCAGATTTCCCATCCAAACGAATTGGCCTTCTAGGAAATATTTTTGCATCAAAAGAGTCGTTTCAAATGAGTAGGTCGTCTTGTCTTGGCCGGAGTGCGGATCTAGCCAGGTTTGATGAAAACCCCAGAGCAGGCTCAAACCAAAGTCGTCTTTAGCGGGACTCAAAAAATTGTACTTTGCCTCCAGTTCATACCCTGAAGGCTTAAGTCCATAGCTATTGTCTTTTGGCAGATAGCCGTCAATGACCAAGCCACTTGTATTGAGTGACTGCATTTCCACTGCAAATTGAATATTGAATCTGTCTGTGACCCCGTACTCAACTTCTGTGTAAGAATCCAGGGACTGGTATTGACCTTTTCCCTTGCCCTTTCGTGAAGTGATGAATTGGTAAAGGTCCCAGCTGCCGGCGGGAACGGTTTCGGACCCGCGCACATAACCAAGTAAATGCTCATCTGCAAGGGTCGCAGAATGGAACATTGCAAAAGAAGCAAAGATCAGCGAAATTCTAAAAAATGATTTTATCATGTTCGTTCCCTAATTTGATGCGAGAGGGCCACAAGCTGGTTCCCCCCCCGTAACTTGCGATATAACTTATTCATAGGCTGAAAATCAATTTTTTGCTGTTTAATTCCAGTAATGACACACAATTGAGAAATCGACCGTGGAAGATCCTTGAATATTGAATATTGAGGCGCATATGCTTAGCATTGGGCTGTCGCCAGTCGATATCTCAGCACACCTTGGAGACGCTCTTATGGGACATTCGCCAATACTCAGAAGACTCCGTTCACTTTCAGCAAAAAAGGTTTCTCGAAGACGTCTCCTCCAATGGTCTATTCTATCCGCTACGAGCATGTTTGTAGTTCCTCGCACTTGTGGGAAAGACCTACGAGTGGGAATCATCGGATCCGGAGCAGCAGGTTTGGCAGCAGCCTTTTGGCTTAAAAAGCACCGGGTTTCTTTTCAACTTGTTGAAGCCTCTGGTCGTTTCGGCGGGAGGATTTTTACTGTGGATTCCTGGAATGAGGACAAGCAGTTTGTTGAACTTGGAGGCGAGCTGATCAACACCGGTGATCAAGAGACTCTCTGGCTTGCGCGAGAATTGCAGGAAGAACAGAACCGGATGCTGAACTCAAATAAAAACTTCGAACCACAGGATCTGAGAATTCTCAAATTCAAGGACGAAGAATTAGATTCGAAACTTCACGCCTCTCTATTTAATGTTAATGGGCGAGTGTATACCGAACAGCAGTTTTTTAAGGCCGTCGCTCAATTGGTCCCTCATTTAGCTAAGATGAACAAAAATATTTTCGGTGATTTTGATGGAGACTTTACTTACCTCTCGGCAAAGAGATTTCCAGAAGCAAGAAAGATGGATGAGACTCCTCTATCGGGACTGCTGGATTCTTGCAAATCGTTTGCAGAACCCTGGTGTCTAGAAATACTTCGGGCCGCCTATGAAGCGGAATTTGGTTTGTCTGCAGAGGAGCAATCTTCCTTGAATTTTCTGCTGATGTTCGACACAGACCTGATCGATGGATTTTCACTCTATGGAGAAAGCGATGAAGCCTTGCGCATTGGCGGTGGCAATTCAGCCTTGACCCGGGCGACAGTGAACTCCTTAAATGATTACA
This sequence comes from Bdellovibrionales bacterium, assembly GCA_016716765.1. NCBI lineage: Bacteria > Pseudomonadati > Bdellovibrionota > Bdellovibrionia > Bdellovibrionales > Bdellovibrionales bacterium. The sequence continues at coordinate 93,694 of JADJVA010000005.1, forward strand.
ATCAGAACAACCTGGATAATTACCTACAGTTTGATCGTCAGGTGAGATCCATCAGCCGAAGTCGATCAAAATTTATTTGCCATTTTGAGAGGGGCCGAAGTGAGGAATACACTCATTTGATCGTTGCAGTGCCAATTACACAACTGAGACGGATAGAAGGCTGGGATAAATTGGAGATTTCTAAACCCAAGCAGCGCTTTATTCGTGATTTAAGAATGGGCCAGAATTCAAAAGCTATGCTTGGATTTAAGCAGCGCTTTTGGAGGCAAACTCCCATTTTTGATGGTCGCGGTTCTCAGGGCGAGATGTATCTATCAAAGGGGAGTGGCATTATTTGGGAAACGAGTCGATTGCAATCAGGCTCGACCGGTATTCTCACGCTCTATTCAACTGGAGAGATGGCCAAGCGGGTGGGACTCGATCCTCACGAGCCTTTGCAAATCATCAAGGATAATTTCAGTTCTCAAGCTGGCGCCCTCTACACGGGAGAGAGAATCCACTTTAATTGGCCTCGCTTTGGCTTAACAGAGGGCTCATTTTCTTGTTTGGGACTGGGGCAGTTTAGCGATTTCTGGGGTGCTGGATCAGAACCTGAGTGCGATGGTCGTCTTATATTTGCTGGCGAGCACACTTCCGTAAAATCTCAAGGATTTATCAATGGTGGATTTGAATCTGGATTCAGAGCCGCCCGGCAGATTCTAGAAAAAATCTAAGTCTGCCCGAACCTCAGCTTTTCTATTTGGGCTCATCGAGATTGAGGAAATAATCTTTAAGGTGTTTGTCCATGATTGGATTCCATTTGGTTATGATTGCATTGATCTCAAGGCTAACTAATTTGTACAAGGGTCTGTTGTATTCGCGCAATTCCGCCATGAATTGCTGTGCAGTTTCGCGATCAGCTGTTATGATCGCGCTGGCGAGCAGACGATACCATGGTGTGACCCAGGATGATTTCGGAGCATGAGGACTTTGTAGGCGTCTCTCCCACGGAGGCTCGAAATCATCATCAGAAAATTCTTCGCGTGCTTGGTCTTTCAATTCTGGATTCCCTTCGAGAAACACTTCATAGTAGCCTTCGGCATCAATAGCTAAAATTTGGTCTGAATTTGTTCGCATCACCTGGAACAGGAGTTCATGGTCCGGTAGGTGGTCGAGATGGATTCTATTAAATCGAGCTACGATTGTGTGGAGCTGACGAAGTCCTTGAATGGTGGGCGCAGCGAAAGTGTTGAAGCTTTTGCCAATGATCAAATCTGTGATGAGGTGAAAACTTCCTCCGTCTCGAGCGATGCCATGAAAGAGAGGTCCCACTCCTATCGCGCTGAGAAGCATCGCCCCTCTGGCTTCATTCATTCGTTCAGTTTCTGCGACTGATCTGATCAAGGTCTTAACAATGACTGGCCGTCCATTTTGAAGAAAACCCAACCTGACAATCCCCATTTGTGCATCCTTTTCAGGCGATCCAATCAGAATGGAAGTGATGGACAAATCATCTACCTCAGGTAGTTTTGACAGCAAATTGAACAGTGCTTGGGGGTTCAGACTGACCGGTGATCTTTGCTGAGAAGAGTAGGGAAAATGGCTCTCATCGATTTGGTTTGTGAGCAAGACGTCTGTGATGTGAGCGGTGGCTGCGTGTATTTGACCATGGTTGTATCCTTCTGAGGGAACAAGACTGCGATTGTTTAGCCACGGGAGGCAGTTTCCCCGGCCCTTCTGCCAGGAGGGAGAGACGGAATCGGTCTGTGGATGTGCCAAGGCCTCCATCCGGAGGTTGAGAAATATCAGAAGAGTCAGCCCAAGCCCACCCATGACAAATTTGCCTGAGTCCTTGCTCCAATTGTTTGAGTGGCTTATTCCATTCGACATGTGGACTCCCTCGAATAAATGTATTACATCCAAGCTTGCAAGCAATTCTGGGTCCACCTTTTAAGGACTCGCCCCACTAAGTCCGAGGTGGACAGCAATGAGCCGGGCCTTCAATAAATTTTGGACTTTTTTCATACTCGTTGGATTGTTTTTCATCTTTATTGGTTCTTCAGGGACCTCGATGGGCCATGAGTGTCGATCACGACTTGCTCATGGGGAAGATAGAAATAGTACGCCCTCCCCAATTCGATATTCGACGGCACCGATGCTTTCTGAATTTAGAGGTGAGAATCGTGGTTATGGCGTCGAGGCCATTGACTTTAAATTGGTGCGTTATTTGAAAACGGAATCTGAAAGGGAGAGGTATCGAATTCATATTGTTAATGGGCGATTGACGACTCGAGATGGTCGCCCTCTCTGTTCTTTCGTGAAGTGCAAGGGTGCTTTTGTGATGACGGATGAGGGAGTGATTTATTTCCGACCTCATCACCTTTTTTCGCGCTTGATCGAGAGTGCACCATTTTTTCGTTTTTTCAAGCACTCGAGTTTTCTTGCAGGAGGTGACGTCGCAGCTGCTGGCTATCTTGCTATTGAGAACGGAGTTGTCGATTATTTTGATAATGCCTCAGGACATTATCAGTTGTCCGCTAAGCAAAACTTGTCTTTCCTGTCTCAATTGTTGAATTCGGGGGCGCGACCGCCATCCCGAATTGGCTTTTTCCAAAAGAGAGCCTTCTTTGACCCCATCATTATGGTAGTTGAAACAAGTCAGCTTGAACCCATAAGAGAGAGGTATTGGGGCCAGCACAAAATTTACAATGACATCGTCACGCACATCCAAGCAATGTTTTCCGAATTCGATTCATCGAGAGCCCCTGCTCCCTAGAGTTCTCAGTTAATGAGAACCCTAGGAGAAGTTCGAATTAAGTGCTCAGACAGAGCTCATTTTGGTCCGATCAGAGCCTGTGCTCGCATTATTTCAATTTGTTCAGAATTAAGCTTGAGGGCCACAGCGGCGTTTCCTGGGGTCATAAGATTGCCCGGAATCTCTGTGTGATCAAGTCCAAAGGAATGACCCAATTCGTGTGCAAAAATCGTATGGTGAAACTCGCCGTCCTTATTTTGTTCGGCAAAGAAAGCTAGTTTTGCAATATAAAGACCTCCGGCAGGGATGGGCATTTTCCTGACAATTCCTGTTCTCCAAACGATTTTATTCGCATCGTAAGGAGGTACTATTTTTAAAAATTTCTGTTTGGTAGAAGTAGTGTCCTCTGGTTGAACAATGTCGAACATCGCCGCTGAGATCGTCTTTTTTACGATTGAAACAACATTAAATTCAATTTCAGCTTGGGAATATATTTCATTCGCCTTCGCAACCAAATCTGCGACTTCCTCCTCATCAAGGGTGCTGCTGTAGTCGGGCTCCCCTGCGAAATCATAAAGGTAAACTTCGAGGGGCAAGGTAATGAGTCTTGTTTCTGATTGCGGATCTTGTTCTTCGACAACTTCGTCCTCGTTTGTCTGGGCTGGAGGAGGCGTTGAATTTTGGTCGGTTTGCGAGGCGCAGCCAAAAAAAAGCACAACTGAAGAGAAAATTATTTCGCTTCCGAGCCGCATAAATCTTGATATCTTTGGTTTCTGCTTAAGTCCGTTAATTGAATTTCTTGGTTCCATTTAGAGCTCCTCTTTAAGGTTTTCATTATTTCATTAAGACGTTTGAGCTTCGCATTTGGTTCCATAGAAGTTTGCGCAGTTAAACAAGGAGATGGCCTTGCGGACATGACAGAGCCATCGTCAGTTTGGGTCAGAATCCCAAAAAATAGGGTAATTTTAGACAGTTATAATGACGCTGACACTGATGCCGAGGCGCCATTTTCTTTCGGTAAAGGGCGTAAAGTCCCTGAAATGTCTTGAATATTGAATGCAAAGCGGTCTAGGGTCTCTTGCTATGTTGGATTCTATGCTTCAGTTTTGGCTCATTTTCGGGGCCATCTTAGTTTTTGGCGAATTGATCTTGCCCGGTCTCGTTTCTGTTTTTGTGGGTCTGGGGGCCTTGAGTGTTGCGGTATTGTTGTATCTGAATTGGATTGACAGCATTCCTGCGCAACTGGCGACTTGGTTTGTGAGTTCCACCATTTACATCTTTACGATCCGTATTCTGGTTGTGCGCTTCTATCCTAGCGACACAGAAAAGCAAAACATCGATGAGGACCAAGCTATGATGGGCCGAACGGTCGACGTGATTGAGTCTATTTCTTCGGCTCGTCCTGGTCGTGTTCGCTTCGGAGAATCGACTTGGACGGCCATTCTGAAGAGTGAAGGCGAAATCAGAGTGGGTGAAAAGGCTGTTGTTGTGGGTCGTGACAACATTTCATGGATTGTTAAGAAGATTGGTAACAACGAGGAGATCTAGGCGATGCTCAGTGCGATGTCCATAGCTATCATAATAGTGGGCTTTATTGTTTTTAAGACGATCATCATTGTGCCCGAACGGGAAAATGTGATCGTTGAAAGGTTGGGCAAATTTTTAACAGTGCTAAAGCCCGGGCTTCATTTTTTGATCCCCTTTTTTGATAAGGCGGCCTACCGACAGGAGGTTCGGGAACAAGTCGTCGATATACCACCGCAAAGTGTTATCACCAGTGACAACATTCAAGTTGAAATCGACGGGCTTCTTTATTTGCAGGTGATGGATGCCAAAAAGGCGAGCTACGGAATTGGAAACTATTTGGCCGCCAGCATTAACCTCGCACAGACCACGATGAGGTCTGAAGTGGGTAAGATCACTTTGGGCGGAATTTTTTCCGAGCGAGAAGCAGTGAATGCAAAAATTATCTCTGAAGTAGACAGAGCCTCTGAGCCATGGGGAATAAAGGTTCTACGTTATGAAGTTCGCGATATTTCTCCCACTCAGCACGTGATTGAAACCCTTGAAAAGCAAATGGAAGCCGAACGAGAAAAACGAGCCGAGATCACTCGCGCCACGGCCGAAAAGGAAAAATTGATCAATGTCTCTATGGGCGAAAGACAAATGGCCATCAATCTTTCCAACGGGGCCAAACAGAAGCGTATCAACGAGGCGACGGGACGGGCTGAGTCCATTCGGCTCATTGCCGATGCAACCGCCAGAAGTTTGCAAATGATTGGCGAAGCCATCGAGCAGCCCGGTGGAAAGGAAGCCCTGAAGATGAAGTTGGTCGACCAGTACATCGATCAACTTGGCGAAGTGATAGCAGGCGGAAAAGTGTCCATGTATCCGATCGAATTAGCCACATTAAAGGGAATTGTCGAAGAGCTTAAAAATCCGGCACGCCAAAGTGCCAAGGCATTGGAGAATTAAAGATGTCAATTGATTCACTGATTTTTGTCGTTCTTTTGGGAATCATATTTCTTTTTGTCCTGAGCGCATTGATTCGTTCCATTCAACTTGTGCCTGCCCAGTCCGAGTATATCGTCGAAAGATTTGGACGCTATCATGCGACGATTAAAGGCGGCTTTCACGTGCTTTTTCCTTTTGTAGACCGTGTGGCCTATTATCAGGATTTGAAAGAACACACGATGGAAGTTCCTCCTCAGAGGTGCTTTACGAAAGATGAAATTCAGGTTGAGGTGGACGGGGTCATTTATTTGAGAGTCATGGATTCGGCTAAAGCGAGTTATGGCATCACTGATTTTCGGTTTGCAGCTGTTCAGTTGGCACAGACGACCACTCGGGCTGTGATAGGAACTTTAGATTTGGATCGAACTTTTGAGGAAAGAGAAGCCATCAGCGGCAAGGTCGTTGGCGTTCTCGATCAAGCGGCCTCGAAATGGGGAATTCATATTTTACGATTTGAAATTAAAAATCTGATTCCGCCAGAGTCCGTTCGGCAATCCATGGAAAAGCAAGTGACAGCCGAAAGAAATCGTCGCGCTATCGTCGAAAAAAGCGTGGGAGCAAAGCAGTCTTTGATTAATACATCCGAAGGACAAATGACTGAAATGATCAATAGATCCGAGGGTGAGATGCAGAAGCGCATCAACGAGGCTCAGGGTCGCGCACAGGAGATACTTTCCATTGGAGTTGCCACTGCCGAATCTATCACCAAGGTGGCCCAATCCCTGACAAGCCATGGCGGAAAAAACGCCATGAAATTAGAGCTGGGTCAAAAATATGTGAGTACGCTGGGGCAGCTCAAGACGGGAAGTCGGGTTATTTTGTCAGGCAACCTCATGAATATGAATGAAATATTGGAAGCGATGGAGCTTGATTTGTAAACTGGGCCTCGGGGCCCTTGTCTCGATGATTCGCTGAGCATTATGAGCTTGTTTGCGTAAAATTAGATATCGCACATCACAGAACGATGTCGGAGGCCTATAAGGCGAGGGCCCGGCTATTGCAATTGGACTGACCCTAACGGGAGCAGTTATGCTGAGAAATTCCATTGTCACGATCTTAAATATTATTCTTGTGTGTAATTTGATTGTTGGATCCCATCCAGCTTTGGGCAAAAAGTCGGAAGCCTCTTCGGAACTCTCCGCAGAAGTGATTGTTCCCCCAGTTGCGGGCGTCGATGTCCAAAGTATTCCGGTTGCTGTGAATGGAGAGGTTTTGAATCTTCCGCCGGTCCTCGAGGGAGTCGTCGAGGGACACGTTCGGGAAGCGAATGCTGCTCCCGCCTGGGTCAAAGAATTGCGAAGGAAGAAGGTGTCTGAGTATTTTCCACCAGACTTCAATGATCGGTCGGAAGGCTGGGCAGAGGGTATTCGTCGCTTGATTGTCGATGCGACAAAACTCCATGAATACTACGAGGGACAGGACAAGTCAGGGTCATATGCCCTTTTCGTTAAGAAGAAACTCGCTCCTTTTATCGCTAAATTGACTGCGAAGGAGTTGAGATCCGCCTATAGACATCAGAGAGTATCAACGCCGATCTCCGATTGGACCGTTGAAATCTTGGTCGTGACTGAACAGGTCGCATATCTTGGGCGCTTTCCTAACTTTGTTAAGAACGCTCTGGGGCTCTTGGTGGGTCGTCACTTGCAGGGAGCTTCGGCGGTGGCCGGGCTTGTTGTTCTAGTGGCTATTGGGGCGGTCACCGCATTTTGGCGAATGGTCAGATATCCAACAATGAAAGATCGAGCTCACTGGCTCAGTTACAGGTTGATTTGGATCTCTTTCAAGTCCTCAGTGAGAGGAAATGGATGGATCTGGATTTAACCGACACGTCACTAGCGGAGTTGGAAGCTCAAATTGGTCAGGCCAACGAAGCTCTTGCGCGAGCAGGGATGACAGACCGAGATATTTCTCGTCTCGCGGAATTGCAGTCCGAGCGGGCGAAAGCCGTGATGACCATTGTCACCGCATTGACCCTCAATGAGATTCGCTCTTTCAATGTGGCAGAAGCGAATCGAAATCTTGAAGGCGAAGCCAGGCAGGCTCAGCGTGTGATTCGAAATGGATTTCACTTGCAAGATTACGTAAATAAATATCGTGAGCGGATTCAGCTAGCGATGCAAAAAATGGGGTATGAAAACTCAAGGAAACCGTTGCCAAAAGACTTCGCCGCGGGGAAAAGTTGCGCCTCAGCTTTAGGAAGCAGCAATTGAAGGTCTTCAGGTGAATGTCGTTTCAATTCGCCAACTATTGGATTCTAAGTATAAACATGTCCTTAGTTGTACCATTAAATGAGTTTCCAGTTACCAGAATTTTACCCATAGAGTCCAAGGTTACTGCGATCGGCGTATCGTCCCCATTGCCACCGGCAATATTACCAACACAATAGGTCCCGTCGGTTGAAAAACTGGTATCAAGATTTCCGTAGCGATCCAGCTTCCAAAGACAAACGTCCTCGAAGCCTCCAGAGTCTTGACCAGTTCCTGCAATAAAAATGTTGTCGTCTGAATCAATGATGATTGCTTTACCCTTATCATTTCCAACAGCCGCTCCGACATTTTTAAATACCTTATATCCGCTTCCATTAAAACTCGTATCCAGGCTCCCATCTGTTTCCTTGATTTTCCATACAACCATATCGTAGTCGGATCCATTGTAACTTGCTCCAGTCACGAAAATATCTCCTAGGCTATCAAAGGCGAGACCCCCAGCATATTCCTGACTTGCAAGGCTTCCTGCTGCCCCATCGTGAGTAAAATACCCAAGAGTATTAAAGCTCGTATCAAGTGTCCCGTTCACATTGTATCGCCAGACTGTCAGATCATAATTGCTCGTACTGCTGGTAGGACTGCTTTCGCCAATGATGACGGCTTTGCCATTTGAGTCAGCCTTCACTCGCCAACCCGCCGAATAGGGAATACTGTTAAATGAAATCCTCCCCGTTCCTCCAAATGAAGTTTGATTAACCAATAAATAGGACTTTTTGGATATTGTCATAGAATTATGAGGATATAGAAACCCTGTTTGATAGTATCCTCCATTGACTTTGTCCTCCGCTATTCCTGCTCCCTGAACTTCGCCAGCATAATTAGAATTCGAAATTGAAGTATAAAGACTTCCGTCGGCATTCAGAACCCAATAGGTTGGGTCATCCGTGCCTCCCCATTCTTTATTTCCTCCCATGACCAATTTGCCTAAGGAATCAACGAGAAAATCTCGACCCTTAACCCAATTGTTCACTGTTTCGGTAAAAACCCCTCCGCTGGCAAAAGACGAATCTAGCGTTCCATTTTGATTATAGGCCCAGACTTGGGCCGAGCTGGCGTTGCCCAAAGATTCGCCGTAAGCACCTCCCACCAGGATTCTCAATGACGAATCCACTCCAATCCCCATTCCAATTGAGTCATATTCGCCAGAATAAACGACGATTCCCGAAGAATTAAAGGTGGGATCCAATGTACCTGATTCTGATTCTGATCCTGGAGCCGGTGTATTATTCGGTGGCAAGCTATCCGATGGCTTACCACCGATCTCACCTTTGATTGCATTATCAATCAGATCGCACCCGACCCCAAACGGCAGCAGAAGCAGAGCAAAAAGTATCAGAGATAAATTTGCCCGCAGCTCCTTCAAATGAGCTGCTATAGCTAAGGATTCAATTTGATAGTGCCCTGCACGCTTCATTCGGCCGTCTCCTTCGCGGAACGTACTAAGATAAGTAGACTGCAATAGCTTATCGGCATTCCTAGACTTCAAGGAGAGGGGGTGAGGTTAAAGGATGTTTCATTTTTAATTACTTTTGAGATTTGAATTGATCCCAAAATGTTTCAAAATTTTTGTTGTGGATGGTAAAAGAGAGGCGTCACTTTAATGAAATTTATGCAATTATGCCCTTGCAGTGTCGCCCTCGATCTAAATATATTGTATCGGATATATTCTTTGCAAACTGGATTTGCGGGCAAAAAGGAGTGAGTTGAGATGAACGTAGTGAATTGGCGATGCCTATTAATCGGTCTGAGTTGTCTTTTTGGAGTCTTGGCTCAGGGCTATTCTTGTTTGGTCAAAGAACAGGGGGCAGATGTTTCTCCTGTGTTGGCCAAGACATTGCTTGGTCCCCTGACTCTGGCAGAATTGCAGGAAAAGCAATCTGCGTCGATAGAGGTTTGGAAGGCCGAGGAAGTCTTATGGAGCTTCGCCAGAACCTCAGAGTTTTTAGGAGTCGAAGCTCGGGAGGTGTCTGGTGAGATCATTGCTTCTGGACGGGTCTCAGAGGGTGAGGACCTAGTTGTATTATTGGAGCCGCACGGTCAGATTTTAACTTGTCGTGTTCCTCCTAAAGCTGAATCGGCGGGTGGTGATCTTAGTGCTGCTGATTATGCTCAAGAGCAGCCATTTCAGTCCACAATACTTGTTCCTACTGAGATCTTAGAATTCTTTGGTGGTTACTGATTTGCGCGAAGCAGTTAGAGTGTAAGTGACCTCTTTTGGATCGATACCGTCCGGATTGTGACTCTTGCTGACCATCAGGGGATACATGAGATAATTAACCGGAATTTTTTTGTCCATTGATCTCACAAAAAAATCACGTCCGTGATTGAAGGCTATCCAATTTCCTTCCCAGTAACCGAAGAATTTCCGTCTCAGGCTTTCAATTTTTGGATCGTCGAGGCTTAATTTTTCCTCTAGGATGACCTTTCGAATATCTGCGGGATCGACGGGAATCCATGCCTTCATTTTTTCTGAATAGTACTCTGCTCGACAGTGTTGGCCCTTTGAAACATCGCCCGTTTTTCCAAGCGAGGGAGACTCAATGGAAGAATCAACTCTGATTCCAAAGACTTCGCGCGCGGGAATTTTTGCAGCTCGTGCAAGTCCAACAAATAGCGAATTGAGGTCTGCGCATTTTCCTCCCAAGGTGTTAGCCTTTAAGGTTGATTTGACATCTCCTAGTCCACAGCCACGAACGTTTGGATCCCGGATCGATTTGTCAACAATCCAGTTATAAATGGCTTCAGCCTTTTTATCCGTATCTGATAGATTGCCAACGATCTTTGATGCCGTTTCCCGGACAATTCCATCTGTTTGAACATGGGCCGTGGGACTTATATACTTGTTAATGGCTTTGAGGGAGCTAGCCTCCGGTGTAGCTTTGCGTTGGTCTTGAATGCGAACAGTGTGAGTGATCTCAAATTCGGGCTTGTTGGCCTTGATCCACGTGACATGCAAGAGGGGAACAGAATCAACACTTTCAATTTTGACTTGGTCCGCATTTCCAGAGTATCGCTGCGAAAGAACCGTCTGATAGCCGACCAGGTCCATAGGAATCGGAATCCACAGTTCGATCGATTCGTTATGCGCAAGCGGCTTAAATTCTTGTTTGAATTCAATCGTTCTCTCTGCCTCTGCGGCAAAGGCAGTCAAGAAAAACGAGCTTAAGGGTGTTACAAACAATAGTGACCGCAGTATCAAAGAAAACATCTAAAATCTCCTCCTAAAATCGGCGTTTTGGATTCATTGCGTTGTTTCATCCATGAATTTCAAAAAGGGTCTTTTCAGAATCTTCGTAATCCGCTAGATGCCCCTCATAATTTGGGGCAAAGCGGATGATCGGAGAAATATTGAGTTGGCCATAATTTCGGAAATCCGGTATCTCATAGATTTTTTCTGTGAGTTTCTCAGCCTGAGGTCCGTATCCAGGAGGAACCATCAGACGAACCCCGAACCACTGCCAACGTAAATCTGCCGAGGCCTTTTTCTTTTCAACTATTGCTTGAATTGTTTCGAGGAGTTTTTCTTGGTCGGCAAATTCAAAATGAACGCTAATACCAATCTGAGTATATGAAATGAGCTCTTCGTAGTACTCAGGTTGTCTGCTCCCGTTGGTTGTAACATGACAATAATGGTGAGACCCCGGTTTGTTTTCTGGCGGACGATCTTTAATCCATTTGAGGAGGTCCACAAATGAGGGGTTGATTGTGGGTTCTCCACCACTAAAATGAAATTTACACTGATCATCTTTCACAAAGGCACGAAAGATATTTTGAACTCCCTGTTTGAGCGAACCCCAGCTGCGGTGAGCTTCATAGTTGTTGCTGGACGAAGGCGGACAGTAGCTGCAACTGTAATTGCAGCGACGGCTGATTTCCCAAGTGACTTGTTTTGGAATGCATTGGCTCTGATAAATTGGTTGAACCGCCAAAGCTTCGAGTGGGGCCTCATCCAGCTCTTTAACAGGGTCGAGGTAGGCCAATTGACGGTGCTCTGGAGAACGGAATTTTCTGAGAGCCATATCAGTCCCGCACATACACCATTTTTTCTTGCAAAGAATGAATTCGGTAGATAAATCGACAAAACTCTCAAAGACGTTTCCAAGAAAACCGCCCTCTCTGCACACCGCGCCAAAGATATTTCCATCGTGAGTGACACAAAGGTTTTCAACACTTGCAGCGCAGAGCCAGCCTTGCCACGAGTTGAGCTCGCGAGCCATCAGCTCTTCGGCCGAAAAGCTCTTTCCCTCTTGCTGGGAATTGATCAAAACAATAGATTTATTGCCAGAAGGATTGTTGAGGCTTTTTGTGCTGTCACTCATGGGGCCGATAATTCCATGTACTTTGATCATTTGTAAAGTGCCATATTTGGCAAGGGGTGGAATTAAGTCTCTCATATTGCAATCTGGCATGGATGTTGAAGCAAATTTGTCTAAAGACATTAGGAAACACAGAGGTTTAGAAGTGATATATGTCCCACTGACAAGAGCATGGCAATTTTTGGCAGAAGTGGCTCTTTCATTGTCACTTTGTTTTGGAGTCACTTCGTTATTTCAGACGCCATCTCTTGGTTCTCAAAGGGATGGAGTTCAGTCGTGTAGACATCAGATAGGCCTATCAAATGATAGGCAAAAGTCATGGCACAGCTGGAAGCCAGGGGACCAGATTACTCTTTACCAATTTTACAGACTGTTTGGGGAAAAATATGTCATGAGAGTCCTTTTGGATGGAGGGCCAATTCCTATTCCTCGTCCCTACTTTGCCATCGATACTAACCTAACAGAATTTAATTTTGTATTTCAGAGGAGGGTTGAAGCAATTCGGGGAGCGAGAGAAAGTGAAATTGGACAATATCTTAGGGTGTATGGAGCAGATCGTATGGAGGACGCGTTGAAATATGTCGATGCTTTTAGCTACGACCCAGCTCAAGATCTAAGTTCACTTCCTGACGTCGGTCGTCCCGAAAGTCGGTACAGTCTGGTCAAGTTTATTGAAGAAATGGAAAATGGGGTGATTGACTACCCCGTGGTTTATAAACCTAACCATTCAGGCCTTGGCAATGGTGTTATTTTTTTTGAACCATCGGCCGTTGATCAGCTAAACATCACAGTTTCAAAACTGGTCGACATAGAAGATGAATCTGAGTGGATACGTTTCCTGAAGAAGGAAGGATTTGAGTCAATTGGTGGGCAAGATGTTTATTCGTTGAGAGTCTTGCGGCGCCTTTCTCGACCCACTTTAGAAAAGCTACTTCATAAGGTGGCGACCTCACACCCAATTAAATACGATAGAGGAATGTTTGAAAGGATGGTTGACCCCATAAAGTTTTCAGGTAAAGCCTACGAGACAAGACACATGGTATCGGGAGATCTTGTTTCGGGAAGAGTAGAGTTGGTGAAATCAGATCCAAGGGATCCTCGCGTGAGGTGGTTTGCCAGGATTGGATCTTCGAGATTTTTATCAAATTTCGGAGAAAGAGCTGAGGCTTTCGAATTGAACGAACCAGAGATGTATGACCCACTCTTTCGACGATTTAATTTTTCACCGGACGATCAACGGAAATTTAAAATTTACGTTGAGGATATTGTAACTAGGGAGATGAAATACCTATTGGAACGGTATCGACATGGAGGATTTTCTTTAGACGTTGAAGTCAACGGAGCCTTTGATTTTATGTGGTTGCCGCCCGCTGAGGAGGGTGGGTTTCCAGTTCCCATTCTGATTGAAGCTGACATGTCCATTGCTTTTCCTAAATCCAGGTTTCCTAATGGTCCACCAAAGACAATTGAGATCAACATTCCTTCTCCCAAATTCAGCGAGAAGTTCTAAATGCATTGATCGAGGTTGGTATTTTTATTGCAAGGGCAGTGGTTTGTATGAATCCAATAAAATTGATCATCTGCCTATTTTATATTGTTGTGTCCGTCCTGCCTTGGAGCACGAGTTGGTCATCCCAGCCTATCAAAGAGGGCAGTTGCCTTCTTGCGCTAAAGGGATCTCGGGAACATATATTTTCGTCACCTTTGACGAGAGAAGATTTGGAGAATTTCTGGAAACCAGGCGCAAGGTCAAAATTGCTTAAAGAGATTGATGGTTTTGCCAGAGATTTTCCATCAGATGGTATCTTGGTGAGAGGAATGAGAGTTACGCGTAGAGACATCGAAAGAATTCAGGTTGAAGGAATGAAGCCCAGTGATTCTATTGCTCATAAATTGTTTTTTGATCATAACCCAAAGATAGCGATACTTCACGCATTTATGGGTTCTAGAAGGGCTAATTTTAGTTTTCCGGGTCCTCAGGAAGACTATTTTGCGGCTATTTTTGAACTCACTCAACACTCCGAACAGAGAGAAAATGTCGCCTGGTCTTTAACAGTTTACGAGGATATACCCGTGGAAAATTTGGGACGGATATGGGTGTTTCATAAAACGGACTCCCGTTTCTATCTCCTGCGGTGAGATATGTCATCAACTCCAAAGGGAGCGTGGGCTCTCACGCCATATCTTTATTGATTACAAATTTTTAGTGGCGTAGTGTTGGGCGAACGCTTAACGACAAAGGAGTATTTCTATGAAAATTGATATCGGAATTCCCGAAAATGATCGTAAAGCCATTGCTCAAGGCCTATCGAAACTTCTGGCAGATAGCTATACCTTGTACTTGAAGACTCACAACTATCACTGGAATGTCACGGGTCCTATGTTTCAAACTTTGCATTTGATGTTTGAAACTCAGTACGATGAGTTGGCTTTAGCGGTAGACATGATTGCCGAAAGGATTCGCTCTCTTGGCGAAAAGGCTCCAGGCAGTTACACTGAATTTCAAAAATTGTCTTCGATCAAAGACGAAACAGGTAGCCCCGAGGCTCGCGAAATGATTGCGAAGCTCGTTGAAGGGCATGAGGCCGTCATTCGCACTTCACGCTCCATTTTTCCTCAGGCCGAAAAGGCTCACGACGAGGCCACTTGTGATCTGCTCACTCAGCGCATTCAGATTCACGAGAAAACAGCTTGGATGTTACGAAGCCTTCTTGAAGGCTAGTTTGCTAGTCCAACGGGTGCTGCAAGCGATAATGGAAGAGCGCGATGCTTGCCGCACTCACAGCATTGAGTGATTCAAGATCTTCAGATATTGGAATTTTGAGACACAATGAGCCTCTTTTATTGGGAGGAAGCCCATTTCCTTCTTCTCCGAAGAGCAATCGGCCCGACTGGGGCCATCTAAATTCTGTGAGGGGTCGACCCGAGTGATCGAGGGCAAAAAAATCTCCGAGGTCTTGTTGGATCGAGGGGCCCCATTCTAGTTTTATTCGGAAGCAACTTCCCGCCGATGAGCGCACAGTCTTGGGGTGAAACGGGTGAGTGGATTCTTGAAGAAGAATCACTTTCCCCACTTTAAAGGCCTCGCAGCAACGAAGGAGGGCTCCCAAATTAGAAGGGTCTCCCAGGGCAGAGAAAACCTCAAGGCCTTGCGGGGGCAGGCTGGGGTCCCATTTGGGAATATCAGTTTGTCGGGCCACTAAAATCGGAAATTGCGTAGAAAAGATGTCAATTTGCCGAAACAGATCTTTCTCGAGGAGACAGAGAGTAGACGGTGACGCAATCGGCAGCATTTCTCTCTGTTCAGGAGAAGTCAAAAGGATCTCACTGATGCACTCGGGGTGGCGATTCAAAAATTCTGGAACAAGTTTTCGCCCCATGATGAGGAAGTCAGATGATTTTTTCAGATCTGGACCCGCGAGAAGATCTTTCCAATAGCGATAGCGACTGTTGGCTTTACTCGAAATCACTTTCAAAATGATTTGTCCTGCGAGGATTTCAATTTGCGGTAAACAAGCAGCCGCCGGCGGTGGGGAGTCGAGGGAAGCTCGTAGGCCACGTCTTTTTCCAGGCGAAAGAGCTCGCCCCATCGCTTATGGGCTTTCTCAATTTCGGTGTCGACACTTGGGCCCTTCATCAGGTAGATGGCCCCGCCGGGCTGAAGGCAATTTGAGACGTTCAACAGGGTCTCGCTGATATCAGAAACCGCCCGCGTAATAACGCCTGCCACAGGATAGGCAAATTCAGGGGTGATATTTCGCCCTATGACCTGAAGATCTTTGAGGCCCAGATCTTCTCTCACTTTCTTGAGGAATTGGACACGCTTTTCAACACCTTCGGCTAAGATGATGGGCTTTTCAGGAAATAGAATCTTCAACGGAATGCCAGGAAAACCGGGGCCAGTTCCCATATCCAGAAGAGGAAAAGTCAAGTTGACGAATTGAGTGACAATCAAAGAATCAATAAAATGTTTGATGGCCACATCGCGCAGGGAAAGGAGACGGGTGACGTTGTTTTTTTGCTGGTGCTCCATAAGAAGGCGATAGAATCGAGTGAGGTCTTGACGTTTATCGTGCGGGAAATCCCGAAATCCGTGGTGGCTAAAAATATCAAAGATGCGGTTGTCGGCCTCGATAAAATCATAGATCTTTTCGGGCTGGCGATGGCGGCCACGTGGACCCCGAGTTTTTGCAAATTTGCCGCGTTTTTCAGTGGCAGTGGGAGATTTTTTCATGTCAGCTTTGGGCGGGGTACCCGTTTTGGGCGAGCCTTTCCGTCTGGGACTTGGTTTTCTTTGCGTCATCCTCTCTTAATAATTGAAGTGAATTGTAAAATCATTCAATAATCGCCGGATGCTCTCAGAAAAAGTTAATTCCGTACATAAAGAAGCGAATGCGGCATTTTTGGCTGCTAAAGATTCCAAAGAACTTTATGAGCTCAAAGTGAAATACCTGGGCAAACAGGGCCAACTCTCGCTTTTGATGCGCGAAATGGGCCAGCTTTCTCCTCAGGAAAGGCCTGTTTTTGGAAAATGGGTCAATGAGGCCAAGCAATCCCTCGAGGAGGCCTACGCAAAAAGGGAATTGGACATTGGCCAAGCAGAGCTGATGGCCCAGATCGAAAAGGAGCAGTTGGACCTCAGTTTGCCGGGCCCCCCAGTGGCTAAGGGCGGCAGACACCCGGTTTCAAAGGTGATCAATGAAATAGTTGGGATTTTGGAGAGAATTGGCTACAGCGTTCGAACCGGTCCAATGATTGAGGAGGACTGGTATAACTTCGAGGCTTTAAATATCCCACCAGATCACCCTGCCCGCGATATGCAGGACACTTTTTATATCGATGACACCCATGTTTTGAGGACCCATACAAGTCCCGTGCAGATCCATACAATGGAGAATGAGAAGCCACCCTTGAGAATTTTGGCTCCTGGTTCTGTTTTTAGGTGTGACAGTGACATTTCCCATTCCCCCAATTTTCATCAAATTGAAGGCCTCTTAATTGATCGCAAAGTATCCATGGCGCATCTAAAAGGGACGATCTCTTTTTTTGTGAAGGAATTTTTTGGCAAGGATATTCAAGTTCGATTTCGACCGAGCTTTTTTCCGTTCACGGAGCCATCGGCCGAAGTTGACTGCTCTTGTCCCATTTGCAGGGGTAAGGGGTGTCGAATGTGCAAGAACTCGGGTTGGATAGAAATTGGAGGATCGGGTTTGGTGAATCCAAAGGTCCTCAGTCATTGTAAAATTGATCCGGAAGAGTGGCAGGGCTTCGCTTTTGGGTTTGGAATAGAGAGAATGGCCATCATCAAATACGGAATCGACGATATTCGGTTGTTTGCAGAAAATGACATTCGTTTTTTGAGGCAGTTTGAATCATGAAACTATCAATGCAGTGGTTAAGCGATTATGTGGATGTTCATGAGTTCTTTTCTGAGCCCGAGAAATTGGCTGCTCGTTTGACAGCGGTGGGCATTGAAGTCGAAGGATTTGATGATCTCGCCAAAAAATTTAACAAGGTGGTGATTGGCGAAATCCTCGTAAAAGATGTGCATCCTCACGCCGATCGTTTGTCTCTGTGTCAAGTGGACGTCGGAGATGGAAAGAATCGACAAATTGTTTGCGGAGCGACAAATCATCAACAAGGTGACAAGGTTGTGGTTGCCCTACCTGGTGCTATTTTACCTGGTAATTTTGAAATTAAGCTCTCGAAGATTCGCCAAATTGAAAGCCAAGGAATGTTGTGCTCTGAAGTTGAGCTTGGTTTGGCAAAGGAGAGTCCCGGTATCATGATTTTACCTCGAGAGGCCCCTCTCGGAAAATCATTCGCTCATCACATGGGTTTAAACGATGTGATTTTTGAACTCAGTGTGACTCCAAATCGTGCCGATTGCCTCAGCCATTTGGGTTTGGCAAGGGAAGTGGGAGCTCTTCTCGGACGAGAGGTTCAGCAGCCTGCTCTCGAATTGAAGGAGCAAAAAGGGGCTTCAACACGAGAGCGAGTGAAACTAGAAATTAAAAATACCGATCTGTGTCCGCGCTATGCGGGGAGAGCTGTTTTTGGAGTCAAGGTGGGGCCGAGTCCGGATTGGCTCAAGTCGCGGTTGGAAAAAGTTGGAATCAATTCGATCAACAACGTGGTGGACGTAACCAACTATGTGATGCTTGAATTCGGTCAACCTCTCCACGCATTTGATTTAGATCTGATAAAAGATAAGACCATAGTTGTTGATAAATCCTTGGCGGGCGAAAAATTTATCTCTTTGGATGGCACAGAGCTGGAACTTTCGGGCGAAGAGCTTGTGATTCGGGATGGGTCTGGACCTGTCGCATTGGCGGGAATTGTCGGGGGCTTAAATTCGGGAGTTAAAGAGGCGACCTGCGATCTTTTTATCGAATCAGCCTATTTTCTTCGTGAGTCTGTTCGTAAGACGGCACGCAAGTGGGGCATTGAAACGGATTCAAGTTATCGATTTAGCCGCGGGACAGATCCAGAGGGAGTGCTTCGTGCACTCAACAGAGCCTGCTTGCTGATTCTTGATGTGGCCGGGGGATCTCTGAGCAAAGATTTTTATGATGCTTGCCCTCAACCCTTTAGCCGACGACCCATTGCCATTCGCCACGAGTATCTGGAAGACCGCTTGGGTTACCCTGTACAGATCGAGAATTTTGAAAAATGGATGAAGAGAATAGGCTGTCAGATCCGTCCGAGTACTGAGGGAGACTGGCAGGTTCAGCCTCCGCCATATCGGTGGGACTTGGATCTGGCTATCGACTTGGTCGAGGAATACGCTCGTTTTGAGGGCTATGACAAAATCCCGGAAGTATTTCCTCCCTTAGTGGAATCGCCATCGAGTCATGCTCCTCAGTTTAGACTGGAAAATCGCCTCAATGATTGGATTGCGGCGGAGGGGTATTTACAGGTTGTTAACTATGGATTTTTCAGCAGCCAGGGACGCTCTGATTTTATTGGAGATTCGACCAGCCTCAACTCTGTCGGATTGGTGACTCCACCAGATGGCATTAAGGTTCGAAATCCCTTGAATGACGAAACCAACGAAATGCGGGTGAGTTTGTTGCCCGGTTTGTTTAAGAATCTTGTACATAATTTTCGACAGGGGATGGCTTTTGGCCGTCTTTTCGAAACTGGATTTGTGTTCTCTCAAACCGAGAAAGCTTACAAAGAAGAGTCGCGTGTTGCGTTGGTAGGTTGGGGACAACCGAAGAACATTTGGGCCGGTGGCGGCGCTGAGAGTTGTCCGACCGTTTACTCATTAAAGGCGAGCATTGAAAATATTTTGAGTAAGCTTTTGATTGCATCTTACCAGTGGCGAAAGTTGAGTGGCGAAAGTACTCCACGCTTTGTTCATCCTGGCCAGGCGGTGGGCTTATTTGTAGAAGGAAAAATGATCGGGGTGCTGGGGACTCTTCATCCCTTGCTGGCACAGGAGCACAAGTTAAGAGCCTCGGTGGCGGTGGCAGAATTTACCTTTGAGGGCCTCGTTCGTGGACAGCCACGGGTTCCCAAAGCTAAGGCTTTTTCCAGGTTCCCTTCGGTCGAGAGGGATTTGGCCTTTCTCGTGCCGTGCTCTGTTGAGGCAGGTGAGATTTTAAAGGAGATTCGCAAACAAAGCGGTCCTCTCTTAGAGGATGCCTCCATTTTTGATGTGTACGCCGGAGATCAGCTTGGGGAGGGGATGAGGTCTATCGCCTATCGAATGGTATTTCGCGATTCAAATGGGACTCTCAATGAGACTCAACTGGTGGAGTTGCAGAATAAATTGGCTGACGCCGTTAAGAAAAAGTACAAGGTTGAGGTTCGTTAGAGTCGTGGCCGTAAACCAAGCCAACGCGAAGAGTCACTTGGATCGCTACTTTTTCTCGATCGAAGGGCGAGAGGAGCTGCGAATAGTGGCTCCAGCTCCACAAATTAATTGAAAGTTTTCAAGGACTTGGTAGCCTGTGGGTGGGATGTAACACGAAATATCCGATAAAAAAGAGGTTCAAGGATATGCCCCAACAAAATATTAGCAAATCTACGATGACGAAGGCCGATATAGTCGAGAAAGTTTACCAGAAGATTGGTTTTTCCAAGAAGGAAGCCTCAGAATTGGTAGAGTTGGTATTTGGGTCGTTGAAGGACACCCTTTGTAAGGGCGATAAAGTTAAAATCTCTGGTTTTGGAAACTTTGTTGTTCGAGAAAAAAAGGAGCGAATCGGTCGAAACCCTCAGACTGGTAATCAGATCAAGATCAGTGCGCGAAGGGTGTTGACGTTTCGTCCCAGCCAGGTATTAAAAGCCGTTCTTAACGGAGAGGATGTCTCTCTGGCCGTTGAAGATGATGACGGCATTGATGTAGGCTGAGAATCCTTCTTATAAAAAATTTCGAGCTGGGCGATGCTGAGGCCTGTGGCACTGCCTTTCATGAGGACACAAATGACAACAGATTGGATTTTCGAGACAAAAGATCAGAAGGCATACGCTCCATCTGCTGAACCAGACCTGGAACTCGTTGATACGCGGTTTGCGAAACAGCTTGAGAAAATTCCTGACAAGATGGCGTTTAAAATTGGTGAAGTGGCCCGTTTGATCGGGGTTAAAACCTATGTGTTGCGTTATTGGGAGACCGAGTTTGAGGCTTTGAATCCCAAAAAATCCAGAAACAATCAGCGCGTCTATGAGAAAAAAGACGTGGTGATGGTCATGATGATTAAAAAGCTCCTCTACGAAGATCGCTTCTCGATCGAAGGGGCAAAGACGGCTCTGAGAAAACTAAAAAAGGACACTCGTAAAGCAACAGAAATTCGTCAATTGGGCTCACATCTTGAGCAGGTGACAGATCAATTGCGGGATCTTGTTGATGAGATATCCCGAGTCAAAGTCCTATTTAATGCTGAGTGATACTCTCTCTTCACTTAATCAAGTTTAATCATGTTGAATCAACTGCAATCATGTTGACAGATTCTTGAAATTCAAAGAGAAACGACAAGAGTAAATTCGGTGAATGAAAATCATTAAGGGCGTCGGACCGTAGCGCAGCCTGGTAGCGCACAACCTTGGGGTGGTTGGGGTCGCAGGTTCAAATCCTGTCGGTCCGACCAATTTCTTCAAAGATGAGACTCTGATTGCAGTGCTAGACCTGAGGTTGGAATTTCAATTGTGAAAGTTGTTCCTTGAGAACCGGATTGGCAACGAATGTGGCCTTTGTGTACTTCTATGATCTTCTTCACAATTGCTAAGCCCAAGCCTGTACCACCAGTCGACTCACCAGATGAAACAAAGGGATCAAAGATCGATCTTAAAATATTGGGCAGAACTCCTGGACCGCGATCGCTGACTTCAATTTGACACCAATTGTT
This sequence comes from Bdellovibrionales bacterium, assembly GCA_016716765.1. Classification (NCBI taxonomy): domain Bacteria; kingdom Pseudomonadati; phylum Bdellovibrionota; class Bdellovibrionia; order Bdellovibrionales; species Bdellovibrionales bacterium. The sequence goes on from JADJVA010000005.1 coordinate 114,881, forward strand.
CTCTCGCAGCCGCGCATCGATAAAAATTCCTTGCTCTTGGCCCATTCCATACTTAACAGCGTTGTCGATAAGATTTCTAAAAACCTGCATCATGAGCGGAAAATTGCACGTAATTGTTGGCAGGCTTTGGGAAAAATGGACGTAACTGGATTCAGCTTCGATCCCAAGAACACTCACCACATCCCTAATGAGACTTGCAAGATTCACGGGCTCGAATTTTAGCGGAGCATGCCCTAGAGAACCAAATTGTCGAAGATCATCTAGGCATCTACTGAGATAAAGGGCGTTGGCACTAATTCTCTCCAATAAATGCTGAGCCTTTTGGTCAAGGCTGGCCAAGTATCGGTCCCGTAGCATATGGGCGAACCCGATAATCACACTCAGTGGATTTTTTAGTTCGTGTGAAGTCGTCAAGGCAAACCTATTAAGGCCCGTGTTAATCGCATTCAATTCCTCAATCAGTTTGTCTCTCTCGAGGAGGGCCATTTTTTGCTCAGTAACGTCCAGCTGAATTCCAACGAAAAATAGAGCATTCCCGGCCTCGTCCTTTACTGGGCTAACTGTCAAATGGTTCCAGAAGAGTGAGCCGTCCTTACGGTAATTTACAAGTTCTCCTCTAAAATGGACATTCGAATGGATTGCATCATGGCATTCGCGAACCACTGTTTTATCAGATTCAGGGCCCTGCAGAAATCGACAGTTTTTTCCGATGATTTCGTCTGCGCTATAGCCCGTCAGTTTTTGAAAATGGGGATTAACGTAAATGATGGGATTATCAGCCAATCGATTGTCGGTTACAACAAGTCCAGTATTTGTGGCTTCTGCCGCGTACTTAAAGATGAAGTCCGGAAGAGGTGGTCTGATACTTACTCCTCAATAGATTGAATTTTTCTTGTAACAGAATATTTCTCTCCGTCAAGACCAAAGACAGAGAGTGTCGGCCAAGTTGAGATGTTTTCATGGCGAAATTTTTTTCACACATTCATTTCGCAAAATGACTTTTGGCTCATTAAGCTAATTAATTCCATTGAGTCCATTGACCTGATAAATTCGCCCGTGGCGGATCAGCCACTTCTCAATCTCTACGGCCACAAAGACTGCGGGAGAGATGGCGAGACAAACAATCAACTCAAAGGCTGTGAGAGGCTCAGTTTTAAATACAGAGTTTAAAAGTGGAACATAGAGAGTCGCCATCTGTAGACCAAAGGTTATAAGTACTGCCACCAAGAGCGGAAAGTTGGAGAAAAATCCTTGTTTGAAAAATGACTCACGCTCGGATCTTACCGCAAGCACATGCCCCATTTGAGATAAGGTCAAGACTGTAAAAACCATGCTTTGCCAATGAGAGGAGCCAGAATGATAGGCCCAGGCCATGACAGCAAGGTTGAGTGCGCCCATGAAAAGGCCGACCCACACGGCATGTTGCCAAAGGCCGTGGGCAAAAATACTTTCATTGGGTCTGCGCGGTGGACGCTTCATGATTCCCAGTTCTTCGGGTTCAGCAGCTAAAGCGAGACCTGGCAAACCGTCTGTAACAAGATTGACCCAAAGAATATGAATCGGCAAGAGCGGGACAGGTAGTCCTAGGAAGGGTGCTAAAAACAAAATCCAGATTTCACCAGAATTGCTTGTGAGTGTGTATTTGATAAATTTACGAATATTGTCAAATATCCTTCGTCCCTCGCGAACGGCTGTTACAATGGTTGCAAAGTTATCGTCAAGAAGAACCATGTGAGCTGCCTCTCGTGCGACATCAGTGCCCATCTTTCCCATAGCCACGCCAATATTGGCGCTCTTAAGCGCTGGAGCATCGTTGACGCCATCCCCTGTCATGGCGACAAATTCACCCATCTTCTGAAGTGTTTTAACGACATATATTTTTTGCTCTGGAGAAACGCGAGCATAAACCCGGATTTCTTCGACACGAGACTCGAATTCTTCGGGAGATAGGAGCTCCAATTCCTGACCCGTAATAACGGGACCATGTTGGCCCTGGATGCGATCAGACTCATTAACAATTCCAAGATTTCGCGCAATCGCTAGGGCGGTAGCAGGATGGTCGCCAGTGATCATCACGACACGAATAGATGCGGTCTGACAAGAATCTATTGCTTCTTTTACTTCCGAACGAGGAGGATCAATGAGTCCAACAAAGCCCAGGAAACTAAGATTCGTTTCGATAGTTTCGCTTTTGGTTTCAGAGGGAAGGGAATCCAAGCGCCGATGAGCAAACGCAAGCACTCTGAGTCCCTCTTTGGCCATTGAGTTTGCTGTACCCAGCGCAAGGTCTTGATCAAGTGGAACAAGATCGCCATTTTTCGATTGCTGCTGACAGAAAGCTAAAACGCGTTCAGGTGCGCCTTTTGTGAAAACATGAATTTGTCCCGATAAATCGCGATGAATTGTGCTCATCCTGCCGCGTTCAGAGGAAAAGGGAACTTCGTCTATTCTTGGCAGGTGCTTTTCAATCTCGGATTTAACAAATCCGGAATTCTGAGCGGCTCGGTAGAGAGCCGTCTCCGTTGGATCGCCTTGAAGTTCTCCGCTGGCATCAACAGAGGCATCGCTATTGAGCGCCATGGCCCTCAAAATCAGTTCTCTCTCAGTTTTGTCGCTCACGGAATCTGGGAGGGATCCTCTTATCACGCGGTGATTCAAGGCGTAGGAATCAACCTGCATTTGATTTTGAGTCAGAGTCCCTGTTTTGTCGGAGCAAATGTAAGTGACTGAGCCCAGTGTCTCGACCGCCGGTAACCGGCGGATGAGGGCATTTTTTTTGACCATCCGTTTGGCGCCAAGAGCTAACAAAACCGTGACGACTGCTGGGAGGGCTTCGGGAATGGCTGCGACGGCGAGACTGATTGCAGTCATAAACATAAGCAAAGGCTTCTCGCCCCGAAGAACACCAACTAAAAAAATAATTCCGCAGAGGGCGATCACGGCCAGAGCCAGGATTTTTCCAAATCGTGTCAATCTTTTCTGCAGCGGCGTTTTGGCATCCTTTTCAGTTTGTAAAAGTGTGGCAATGCGGCCGAGTTCGGTGCGCATTCCAGTTGCAGCAACAACTCCCACACCTCGCCCATAGGTGACCAGTGTTCCTTTGTGAGCCATATTGTGCCGATCGCCAATTGGCGATTCGGTCTTTGATACCACTTCCGAGATTTTCTCCGATGGTTGTGACTCCCCCGTTAAGGCAGCTTCCTCAATCTTTAACTGGATAGCTGTGATCAGTCGCATATCGGCGGGAACAATATTTCCAGCTTCAAGGAGAACAATGTCTCCAGGAACAAGATCGCGGGAGGAAATCAACTCAGGACTTCCTGAGCGCAAAACCTTGGTCTGAGTCGTGGCAAGCACTTTCAGGGCTTCCATGACCTTTTCGGCTCTGTATTCCTGAATAAAGCCAAGAACAGAATTGAGTACCACGATCACGGCTATAGCGATCGTATCTTCTGGTTCACCCAGCCAGCCTGCGATGGCCGCTGAGGCAATTAAAACCAGCACCATGAAGTCTGAAAATTGATCCAGAATCATTTTAAAGAGGCTTCGCCCCTTGGCCTCATCGAGGAAATTTCCGCCGAAATTTAATAATCGCTCTTTTGCATTGTCCTGAGAGAGACCTTGCGCCGCATCAGATCGCAATCGATTGACAGCATCATCTGCTGTTAACGCATGCCAAAACACCTGTTCATGGCTGTCCATAAGCTCCTCCATCGCGACAAAACGCCCCGTCAATGGCTGAGTTCTTCATGCCACGGAGCTAAATGAAATGAAAGAGAAGAAAAAGAAAGCGACGGGAAATTCTTGGTTGTCCTATTGGCGCAAAGTTGTTCTGGCCAACAAAATTCCCTTCTCAATCAGGGAGTGGTGTTGATTTCTCCAAAGCAGGTGTTTTCTAAAATGTGCGCTGCCGCACTATTCGACTGAAAAGATCCTTCCGACGCCTGAACGGCCTTATCCCAGCAGCGGGATTGCGCATTCATTTTAGCGGCTAAGCAGCCGGAAAGCACCTTTCCATTTTCGATGAGACATCCAGCAATTTCGCTGTCTGAGCTGTCCGTGCTGGTCCCACTAATTTGGAAAATTTTTTGAGTGTATTCGGAGGTATAGGAACAAGTGCACTGCACAGAGATGGTGGTTGTGCTTTCTGCTGACGCAGAGACAGAACCGAGGATCAGGGCGGAGGCGATAAAAAACTTCTTCATTAGAGACTCCCTTTGGATCAAAGAAATAAAATGATTCAAAGGCAAAACACAAGCAATCAGCGTGCCAGCTTGGGTTAAAAATTTTGTGGATGACTCATTTAGCAGTTTACACATGATGACAAAACAGCAAATATCGATTTGGGGGTCATATGTCAAAAAAGCTGAGCGGAAGAGTCGGTCTAGTGGCGCTTTTATGCGTTCTATTCGCGGCTTACAGATGGTTCGATCTTGGTCAGTATCTGTCTTTGGAGAGCCTGAAGGCACACCAGGCTTCACTTCATTCTTTCTATCTTGAGCGGCCAGCAATTGTGGCTGTTATTTTTGCAATCGTGTATATTTTGTCGACCGCTCTCTCTTTGCCTGGTGCGACTATTCTCACTCTTGCCGGTGGGGCTATTTTTGGTTTGGGTGTCGGGATTGCTCTGGCTTCATTTTCGAGTACCTTGGGAGCGACATTGGCCTTTCTTGCGTCTCGATTTTTTCTTCGAGACCTGATTCAAGAAAAATTCAAAGACAAAATTGCAAGTGTGAATCAGGGAATGAACAAAGAGGGAGCCTTTTATCTTTTTACGCTGAGGCTTGTGCCGATTTTTCCGTTTTTTTTGATCAACCTGGTCATGGGATTGACGTCCATTCGCACTCTGACTTACTTTTTTGTCAGCCAAATCGGAATGCTCCCAGGGACCTTTGTTTACGTCAATGCTGGCACACAACTCGCGAAGATCGAATCGCTCAATGGCATTCTCTCTCCTGAAATACTTCTCTCATTTTCATTGATTGGAGTTCTCCCTCTCTTTTCTAAGTGGCTTCTGGGAATGTATAGATCCGGAAAATATCTCAGGAAGTATAAAAAACCAAAATCCTTTGATTACAATATGGTCGTGATCGGAGGGGGGTCCGGAGGACTCGTGTCGGCCTATATCGCAGCCGCAATCAAAGCCAAAGTGGCTCTCGTCGAAAAACATAAGATGGGAGGAGATTGTCTGAATACCGGCTGCGTTCCCAGCAAGGCTCTGATTCGCTCCGCCAAAATTTTCAATTATTTTAAGCGTGCGAAGGAATTCGGATTTGAAAGTCCATCAGCTAAAATGGACTTTTCAAAAGTGATGGAACGCGTACAAAAAATTATCAAGGAGATCGAACCACACGATTCGATTGAGCGCTATTCTAAAATGGGTGTCGAATGCATTCAGGGAACAGCGAGAATACTTTCTCCTTACGAGGTGGAAGTGAATGGAAAAACTCTGAAGACAAAAAATATTGTCGTGGCAACGGGAGCCTCTCCGCTGGTGCCATCCCTGCCAGGCCTGTCGGATGTGCCCTATTTGACAAGTGACAATCTATGGAGTTTGCGAACTTTGCCTCGGAGACTCATTGTCCTTGGAGGTGGTCCTATCGGTTGTGAGTTGGCTCAAAGCTTTGCCCGTTTTGGATCAGAAGTCAGTCTTGTTGAAATGGCCCCTCGGATCCTGAATCGAGAAGACGAAGAGGTCTCATCCTTTGTTACGGAGAAGTTTCGGAGTGAGGGTGTTTCTGTTTTGGTTGGCCACAAAGCCTTGCGTTTTGAATCAACTGAGAATGACAAGAATGAAAGAGTTCTTGTGTGCGAGTCTCTCGGGAGAGAAGTACGAATTCCATTTGATGAGGTTTTGATAGCACTGGGTCGCAAGGCCAATGTGAAAGGATTTGGCCTTGAGGAATTGGGTGTTGAAATTTCCTCAAAGGGAACCGTTGTTGCTGATCCATACCTCAGGGTGACCAATTATCCAAATATCTATGTGGTGGGAGATGTGACGGGCCCTTATCAATTCACCCATACTGCGAGCCATCAGGCATGGTATGTGGCCGTCAATGCGCTCTTTAGCCCATTTAAGAGGTACAAGGTGGACTATCGAGTGATCCCTTGGTGCACGTTCACAGATCCCGAAGTGGCTCGTGTTGGGCTCAACGAGATCGAAGCCAAAGAGAGGGGGATTGCTTACGAAGTGACCCGCTATGGAATTGATGATTTGGATCGGGCTATCGCCGAAGGAGAAGCTCATGGATTTGTCAAGCTACTCACTCATCCGGGAAGCGATCGAATTTTAGGAGCTACGATACTGGGGAGCCACGCGGGTGATATAATCGCCGAGTATGTGGCAGCCATGAAACACGGACTGGGCCTGAACAAGATTCTCGGGACCATTCATATCTATCCCACTTTTTCGGAGGCAAACAAATACGCAGCTGGTCTGTGGAAAAGAGCGAACGCCCCCAAAAAAGCGCTGGAGTTTTTATCAAAGTACCACAAATGGAGGAGAGCTTAAGGTGTCCGTTACAATAGGGAAAATCTATCGTGATATCATTTGAAAAAAATCTAGCGACTCATGGGCTTCAGATGAAGCGCGGTGTGCTCCGAACACTGCAGGTCAATATCGGCCGGCTCTGCAACTTGGCCTGTCATCACTGTCATGTCGAAGCAGGACCCAAGCGCACCGAAAATATGGAGGGACACGTAGTCGATCGTGTGATTGAACTGTTGGAAAAGTCGAAAACGATTCACACAGTGGACCTCACAGGAGGGGCTCCGGAGTTAAATCCCCACTTTCGCAGGTTGGTGAGTGCGGGAAAAAGCCTTGGAAAAAATATTATTGATCGCTGCAATCTCACGGTCTTTTATGAGCCAAGACAGGAGGAAACGGCCTATTTTCTAAAGGAACATCAAGTTCAAGTTGTAGCCTCCCTTCCCTGTTATTCGAAAGAGAATGTGGAAAAACAGAGAGGTCGGGGTGTTTTTGATAAAAGCATTGAAGCATTGAAACTGCTCAACAGACTCGGCTATGGTCAGCAAGACACAAACTTGGTTCTCGATCTTGTTTATAATCCTTTGGGCCCCTTCTTGCCACCTGATCAAAAAAAACTTGAGTGTGCCTATAAGGCTGAACTGAAGGAATTGTTTGGAATTGAATTCAATCGGCTCCTAACCATCACGAACATGCCGATCAGGCGTTTTCTTGCTGACCTGGAAAGGGCTGGAAAACTGACTCAATACATGGAACTACTGTCCAGCAGTTTTAACCCAGCTGTGGCAGAGGGAGTGATGTGTCGAAGTCTTTTGTCTGTGAGTTGGAATGGCGAGCTTTTTGATTGTGATTTCAATCAAATGTTGGAGTTGCCCTTGGAAGCTGGCCGTCACACTGTCTGGGATATTTCGTCATTTGATGACTTCGATGGGAATTTGATTAGATATGAAAATCACTGCTATGCCTGTACCGCAGGATCTGGAAGTTCTTGTGCCGGTGCGCTGGTTTAGAAATTAGAAAGAAAATAAAAATAGGAGAATTGAAATGGACCAAATCACACAAAGTTTAGAATCGGTTAAAGAGTATTATGGAAAAATCTTAAACTCGAGTTTGGATTTAAAGACAAGTGCCTGCTGTCCGACAGAGAGCATGCCATTTCATTTGCGAGAAATATTAAAGGACATTCACGATGAGGTAAAAGACAAATTCTACGGCTGCGGGTCGCCCATTCCCCATGCACTTGAGGGAAAGACTGTTTTGGATTTGGGGAGTGGAACTGGTCGTGATTGCTTTATTCTCTCAAAGCTTGTTGGCCCAAAAGGTCGGGTGATAGGTATTGATATGACGGAAGAGCAAATCGATGTTGCTAAAAGGCACATCGACTATCATAGCCAGAAATTTGGATTTTCGAAATCAAACCTTGAGCTCATCAAAGGCTATATCGAAGATTTAGAAGATGCCGGCATCAAGAGTGAATCGATCGATGTTGTTGTATCCAATTGCGTGGTGAACCTTTCTCCAAACAAGGAGAGAGTTTTTTCGGAAATTTTTCGAGTTTTAAAACCAGGAGGTGAACTCTATTTTTATGATGTCTTTTCAAGTCGAAGAATTCCAAAAGAGCTCACTCAAGATCCGGTTCTTTTGGGAGAGTGTCTCGGGGGAGCTCTCTATACTGAAGATTTTCGTCGCCTCCTTTTTCAAATTGGTTGCAAGGACTATCGCCTGATGGGGCGTTCTCGAATTTCTCTTCTTAACCCAGAAATCGAGAGAAAAGCGGGATTGATCGAGTTTTATTCCATGACGGTGAGAGCATTTAAACTCCCTCTTGAAGATCGTTGTGAAGACTACGGGCAGGTCGCCACTTATCTTGGCGGAATATCTGACAGTCCGTTTGCTTTTATCTTAGATGATCATCATGTTTTTGAACGAGGCAAGCCCATGCTGGTCTGTGGAAATACCGCTGCGATGTTACGAGACACTCGCTACGGAGAATTTTTCAAAGTTGCGGGGGGCCAAGAGACTCATTATGGGCTTTTTGATTGCGCTCCTGGGGCGAGTTCGGGGGGAGCCGCTGACATCAGTGGGGTGGGATCTTGTTGTTAGACTTGGTAAAAAAATCGATTTCGGTTGTTATTCCTATCGCTGAGGGAGACGAACTTTGGAAGGAATTGTTGCCCGATTTAGCCGTATTGGACAAGGACGACGAGATTTTGATTGTGTCAGAATCTTCTCTTGATAGTGAGCTGGAGCAAGCGGCAAAGCAAGCGGAATTGCTTTGTCCTGTGAGGTGGATTTACTCTCTCAGAGGAAGGGCAAAACAGCTCAATTCAGGCGCTCGGGCCGCCAGATCGGATTTTTTCTGGTTTCTTCACTGTGATTCAAAGATGGACAGAACCGCCGTGAGGAAACTCAGAGAATCTATCGAACGGGATTCGACTTGCCTTTATTTTTTTGATTTGAAATTTCTCAATGATGGCCCCTGGATGATGGTTTTGAACCGTTTTGGTGTTTGGTTCCGCTCTCGCCTCTTGGGCTTACCTTTTGGAGATCAGGCCTTTTGCATGCATCGGGATGTCTTCAATCACTTGGGAGGATTTTGCGAAAAAGCCCCCTACGGTGAAGATCATCTTCTGATTTGGCGGGCTCATCAAAAGGGAGTCAAAGTCAGATCTGTGAGAGCTCCCCTCTCGACAAGTGCCAGGCGCTATGGCGTCGAGGGTTGGTTAAAAACCACAGCCCTCCATTTGAAACTCACAGCAAGGCAGGCCATACCGGAGTTGATGGCTTTACTCAAGCGCGACAGAATCTCATGAGCATGAAATCTTCGATGAAGCGAAATTCTTCCAGCAATTCAAGTGGTGCTTTGGCAATTTTTGTAAAGACTCCGGAATTGTCTCCTGTCAAAACCCGCTTGGCTGCTTCTATTGGGCGCGAGAAAGCGCTCCAATTTTATGAATATACTCTCGCGGCAACGGCGGCCTTAGGAAGAGAGCTGCAAAGAAGAATTCCGGACCTCCAAATTTATTGGGCCGTGGCTGAACCCGAAGGGCACAAGGCAAAGAGATGGGCCTCGTTTCCAGTTGTTCATCAAGGATCTGGAGAACTTGGTGCTCGCCTGGGTTTTGTTTACGAGAGTCTCTTAATGAGCCATTCCTACGTTTGTTTTGTGGGTGCCGATTCGCCCCATCTTGAGATCGAGGCGCTCTTGGAGGGGGTTCGTTTGACCAAAAAACATTCAGAGAAAAAATTTGTGATGGGCGAGACCCTTGACGGCGGCTTTTATTTTTTTGGGGGCAGTCTTTCGGTGCTCTCTTCGGCTTGGCAGAATGTGGAGTACAGCACTAGCAAAACAGCGTTCCAGCTGATTCAGAATCTCACGGGGTTTGGAGAAGTCGATCTCATTGGAGAAAATTTTGATATTGATACGATTGATGATCTGATTCGTCTTGCCGAAATTTTTCCTACCAGCGAGGCATTGCTTCCCGAGCAGCTAGAATTGATTCAATGGTCGAAATCGCTATTTTGAACTGGCCCGCTTGATTGTTGTTCCAAGCTCCAAGGGTCCCTGGCTGAAGTAAATCTCAGGGGTTCAGGATCTTCAAACATGCGTCCGGGAGCAGCGCTCACGTTGTGAGCACTGCACCAAGCCGAACTCGATCCTGAACCCCTGAGATTTACTTCAGCCAGCTCCCTGTGTCCTTTGGACACAACAAATTCACCGACGGCTTGCGGGCCAGCCGCTGTATAAAGGTTTAGATCTTTTTTTTCGAAGCTTTCAATGCGAGATGATCTGGTGATTGTGAAAATCCACATAGAGGTCAATATGATTTTTCTTAGATGAAATATTGCTGAAGAACTCCTCTCTTGCAGGGCCTCTTTCGTCAGGGCGACGGTGGTGCGACTGATTTTTAAGAATTTAGCCACCCACCTTTGTGACACTCCCGAGCAGAGAAGTTCAAAGATCCGTCTCTTGATTCGGCGTCCATCCGACATTAATACAGAGGCTGGCCCGCAAGCCGTCGGTGAATTTGTTGTGTCCAAGACAAAGGGAGCTGGCTGAAGTAAATCTCAGGGGTTCAGGATCGAGTTCGGCTTGGTGCAGTGCTCACAACGTGAGCGCTGCTGCCGGACGCATGTTTGAAGATCCTGAATTCCTGAGATTTAGTTCAGTCAGGGACCCTTGGAGTTTGGAACAACAATCAAGCGGGCCAGTTCAAAATAGTTAGGTGATTTATTTTCTTCTTAAGCAAAGCCCTTGGTTTGGCAGATCCAGAGCAGAATTAAATTTCGCCGACATGTTTTGGTAAGCGATAAGAGCAGTCAACTCGACAATATCGTCTGGCTTGAACAGAGCTTTCAACTTCTCCCGCGTTTTGTCGCTGACCTTTTTATTGGAATCCGTCATTTCTTCACAGTAGGTGAGCGCCGCTTTTTCTTTTTCAGAGAGAAGCGAGCTGTGATGCCAGTTTTCTAACTCATTCACCAAATCTTGTGATCCACTTCGTTCGATGAGGATAAGTGAATTGAGGTCGATACAGAAGTTACACCAGTTGATTTGTGCCACCCGCAACATCACGAGGGATCTCATTCGGGGTTCAAGGTGAGAGGATTTACGATTGAAATAGAGATAGAAGCCTGTGAAAAGTCCGAGAAGGACGGGGAGTTTGCCCCATTGCATTGTGGGGATTAGATGTTGTCCAAATCGTCGTTTTTGAGATCTCAGGAGGAGTCTTGTGAAAAGTGAATATTTTTGCAATGGCTTTTGCGGAACAAAACTCGACATGATGGAACCCCAGAGTTGTGTGGCTTCGTTCGTTTGTTCATTCCATACTAAAAGAATTCTCTTTTCATGCCAAAGCTATTCGGTCGGTCTGGACCGATTGTACTAAAAAAAGTCGTCCCGACTCCGGCTAGTGTCGTTTCAATGTGGCACCTGAGGATGGAATAGCATAGAAGTAATCTTTTTGAGTGAGTGTTATCTTTCGTGTCAGCTCGATGTGAGAAGCATGAATCGCCGTGTCCGAATCAATGAGGGAAGCCCCAGTTGATTGCAAGTTATAAAGTCTGCTTCGCGCCCCCGCACTGCCTGAAGTGACGACCTCACCCACTGCAATCGCGCCACTCGTGTGAGGCTGAATGTCTGCAACCGCATGCCCGGTTCCTGCCAACAGCATTTTTGAGAACCAAGCTCCGGCATTTAAGGTTCCGGTTGCACCGGCACTCGCCGTCGCTGTCAATCCATCGCTTTCATCGAAATGGTAGTGATAGACAGCACCGGCTGAAGTCAGAGCACTAGATGGAACTGTGATCGACGCGGTGGAATATAGAACACTACTGGAGAGGCGGAATTCATCGATCGCTCCATTGAAGTAGTCAGTGCCGTCTCCTCCCAGGTAAAGGCTATTGTCGTCAGCATCCCAAGTGCTCAGATTAACCGCATTTGTTCCTTGCAATGTGCCATTCACCCACATTTTCATGCCACTGCTGCCGTTGACAGTTGCAGCGACATAAACCCAAGCACCAGCATTCCAACTGGTTGCAGAGGAAGTGACGGTATAATCAGCGCCAGAATGTCTGACCCAAAATTCAAGACGACCGGACAAGAAATCAAATCCGTAGGAGCCGTTCACTCCATTTGTTCCTCGGAGCATCAGAACGGGTGAGCCAGAACCAGAGTTAATCAACTGATCGGGACGGAACCACATTTCGATTGTCAGCGTATTGGTCAGTGAGCCACTTCCACTTGCCACGATGTAGCCCGATGATCCATCAGTATTGAGGATGCCGCTGAAGGGAAGGCTTCCAGTGCCCGTGTAGCTGAAATTTTGGAGATCTGCCAAGGTGTTGTTGGTAAAATTCTCGTCAATCACCGAGAGTCCACGAGGAGAGGCGATCAGGACAGTATTGTTCCCATTTGTTGAAGTGTTCTGACTGAGAGCCAGCTGACTAAAATCGAGGCCAGCGAGGCCTGCGTTGGTGGATCGCGTGTAGGTGTAGTTGGCAGAAAAATTGGCTGCCAACGGAAGGCTCAGATTGGAGCGATAAATACCTAGGTTTTGTTCCGCATAGTAGAGTTCGCCGGCTGTGCTGAGCGCAATGCTCTGGATCTTGCCGGTCGAAGCTGTGTTTGTGTAGGCCGTCGAGGTAGAATTGACCTTCAACAAGTAAGGACCATTGTCCGTCGCGACCGCAAGATAAACGTTTCCGCTCAGTTCGATGACATCCAAATCATTGACGGGCTTGTTGATGAGGGCCGCAAAGCTTGTGTCGACCGACCAGACGCCAGCTGAATTGCGCTGACTCAGGTTCTTGTTGGATTTTGTGACGGTGTTAGAAATTTGAAACATTTGGTCGTTGGCGAAATCCAGAAGGATGACTCCGCCAGTTCCTCCTCCGGAATTGCGCATTCCAACGAAGATCTTACCTTCTTTAGCCACGACTTCTGAAATCGACCCAAGATCGGAGTCGATCGCATAGTCCACACCGATATTGAATCGCATAAACAACTTGTTGCTCGTGAGATCGACGATGTCCAAATTATTGGTCGAAGCGAGAATCATGACTCGAGCGGGGAATTCGGCTCGTGAACCGCGCACATTGGCGACATGGCTCTCTGAATACCAGCTCTGTGTTCCAGCCGTTCTCCAGGCGGAACTTACGTCCATCACTGGTTCCCAAAAATGGCTAGCAGTTTGTGAGGCTGCGCTCAAGAAGTAATTTCCTGTTGAATCTTGGCTTGCAATTGTCCATGTGGCACTTCCAGTCGTGACGTTGACAGTCACGCTTGAACCGCCAATAGAGACGGTGCCAGCACCGGCTCTGCTTCCAGATATTTTGGATTGGCTTCCTGTGATGGGGTGTGGAACATATTGCATAATTCCGGTTCCAGTCCAAGAAGAGCTCGCAGCAATCACAAAATTGCCATAAAGATCGTATTGATTTGAGTACAGATTGGCTTCTTGATCGATGGAGAGGTTCAATGTGGTCAAGACGGCGCCAGCAGCTGAGGCCGCGTCGGCAATTCTCGTGCAGTTCGCCACATTGGCGTCAACATTGACTCCTGTGAGAGTGCCGGTCCAGGATGAAACATCGTCGGTGACAGTGATCGAAACTCCTGTTTCAGCTTTCTTGAGATTGACATTTGCAGTTCCCACGCCCGCAGCAAAATTGATCACAGTGGGAAATAGAGGTGTCAGATCGCCCGATCCGCAAGTGCCAAGTCCGTTTCCGGCAGTGGTTGTGAGAGTCACGTTTCTGGGAGTGTTGACGCTCGTATCTGTGGTTCCATCGGGTTTTCGAGCGGTAACGGTGAGATCAAAAGCTGTTCCTGCGACTTTGTTTCCGCCGGCGGTGAGTTGCACGAGGTAATTGCTGGCCGCGATGGACACGGTGAAAAGCATGGGAGAATTCGTGGCCTCGGTTGAATTTCCCGCATTGTCATAAGCGACCACTTTCATTTTGTACGTCACGTTGTTGGTCAAGGCACATCCACCAAAAGCTGCCGTGACTGCGTTCGCAGCGACTGATTGCAACGTGCACTTGACCGTGTCGTTGCTATTGAGAATTGTGACATCATATCTGTCTTCGCCACTTGTATCGTTCCAATTGACTGTGACATTGGTTCCCGATGTCAAATAATCATTTGCTGTCACGTCGGAACCACCTGTGGCACCCGTGACAGAAAAGGCATTTGGTGCGGTCGTATCAACACTGAAACTGTATCCATTGTTACTTGCGTTGGAGGCGTTGGTAACTTCGTCTGTTGCAGCGATTTCAATTGTGTAAGTGGTTCCATTTGCTAGCCCACAGCCGACCAAGGCCAGCGAGGTCGCTGTTGTAGGTCCGGAACACATGACAGTGCTAGAAAGATTTTTGATAACGACATTGTATGTCACCGTGCTTGCGTCGCTGGCCGCTGACCACTCCACGGTTGGATTGGTGGTTGTTCCGAGGAGGTTGTCCGCAACTGTGTCTGAATTGCCACGAACACCTGTGATGGTAAAGGCGCCTGGAGCTGAGGTATCATAAAACATGGTGTGAACCGCGGCCGTCGACGAAACATTTTGAGCCAAATCTTTGAGGTAGACATAGACTTTTCGACTGCCCAAGGCACCCAAAGTGACTTGGCTTGGTTCTGTGCCCCAGCAAGCATTGTTATAAAGAGGTTGTGAGGGTGCGGCACTTGCGGCAGGCTGTTCAATCACGCACCACTGACTGATATCGGCGGGTTCTCCTGTGATTGAAATGTTCGGAGTCGAGGTCTTTGTGAACGTCGTTGACAAAGTGACAGGGTCAGAGACCGAAATGGTGGGACTGGAAGGAGCTGTCGCATCCAATGTGATGGTATCGTTGACGGTGCCAAGGCTCACGTTTTGAGCGGAATCGGCAACCCAAAGGTAAACGCTTTTGGATCCATCGCCGCTCGACACATTCATCGATGGAGGGCGACTGGTGTTCCATCCAATGTCGCCTCCAGCACCCCCAGTGCAGGTCAATCGGCTATTTGTTCCAGAGCTGGGTCGAGTGGTCTGTGTTTCACTCAAACACCAATAAGAAGCGGTTGAATCGGAGCCAATGCCGGGGTTCAACAGAACGCTGCGAGTGTAGCTGGTTGAGCTCGTGATGGCGTCTTGCAAACTGAGCGTCGGATCTCCAAGTGCTGCGAGAACTTGGTAATTTTTCGAAAGAACGCCCGTATAGGTGTTGGTGCCACTCACTTGCGATGGATTGACCGTGAAGCTCCCGACTCCGCCACCGGTATGATAGGCCTGGAACGTGGCTTCACCACCTGCCAGTGTGAGCTGGGAAGCACTTGTCATTGTCCACGGACCTCCAGAGGGGAGGGGAGCGACCACTGAACTGCTATCGTCGGTGATCTGATTGTAATAATCATCGGTCGCAATAATTCTGATATTAAATGGGAAATTGGACCCAACAGTTTGATTGAAGGGAGTGCCGCTCGCAGCTGCAGCGGAAGTCGCCTGACCGGAAACAAAAGTCTGACCTGGCAAAATGACCAGCATCTTAGACGGCGTTCCACGGAGCGTATTGTAGGTGGTAGAAGGGGCCCCAGCGTAAGATGTACCTGAGGCCTGAGCGATGTATCCGCTCCCGGCTCGATAGTTCGTCAAAGTGAAATCCCTCTGTCCACTCGCGAGGGCGCTAGAGCTGGGGCTCACAATGAAATTGGCATCACTTGAACTCAAAGTGACAGTCGTCGAGCTGTCATTGATAATGTTGTACCGATTGTCCGTCCCAATCACTCGAACAGTAAATCCAGTGCCGACATTGCGGTTCTGAGCAGTCTGAGGAGTGACGGCATTTGCGAGAGAAGTCTGGCCTGGATTGAATGTCTGATAGTCAGGAAACAGAGAAATGAGAAATGCTTTCGCTCCTGGAACAACATTGTAGCTGGCTGGATTGTTTACGGAGAGCGTAGGACAACTGAGCGTCAAAGACTGGCCACTCGAAGCGGTCACGGGATCAACCGTGAGCGTCTTTTGTCCGCTCGTGAACGATGTCCCGGCGGGTGGAGTGTCTGTGGGATCGGATGGGGTATCAATCGAGACGCTACCAGCATAGGTGCTATCGATATTGAAATAGGCATCTACTGCATAAACTTCGGCATTAAAGGTGGTGCCGGCTGTTCGGTTGGTCACGGCTCCCGTTAAAGCCAGAACATAAGTTGATTTTCCAGGGACATGCGTTTGTCCAGGGAGTTTGGCAATACACTGAGTCGCATTTCCTGCCTTAATGGCGTAGGTTTCAGAAATGTTGCCAGTCAATCCCGTGCCCGACGGAGTCAGAGTGTGCGTGAGTGAGGCAGTCAGATTGTTGACGCTAAATGTGGCAAGTCCTGAGGCCAAAGTTTGATTTCCGGGGTGGGAGTCATTTGCATCGCTGGTAACAAGAGAAATGGAGGTTCCTGAAGCCGAAAGATTTTGGTTGAAATAGGGATCTGTCGCAAAAACATCAACTGTGAAGGGCGTTCCTGACACCAATGTGTTGGAGGGAGTGCCAGAGATCGCCGTGGCCAAATCAGGCGCGCCAGAAGACAGAGTTTGTCCAGGCAAAATGGCAACGAGCTGAGTGGCCGCAATGGGATCGACTGTGAAGGCGGTGGAGGCAATTTTATTTGGAGTCAGATCCGCCGTCGCCAAGATTTGATGTGTTCCAGTTCGACGAACGGTGACATTGAAGTTGGCCACCCCACTGCTAAAGCTCGTACTGGCGGGTGCTGCGATCAAGTAAGGATCGGTGGCAGAACTCAGAGTGACTGTTCCACCGTTAAAAGTCGTGAGGGTGTTAAAGGCTTCATCCACCAGGCGAACCTTGATATTAAAATTGCTTCCGGCATTGATCTGACTGCCTCCCCCAAATGGCGTGCCAGTGAGGGCCGTGGCAATGTCCCCTGTGCCTTCAGTGAAAACCTGATTGGGCATTTCCACTAAGGTAGATAGATTTCCACTCACATTGACATTAACGACCTTCTCGACTTTTTTAGTCGGATCTGGTTGGTATTCAGCTCTCAGAGTGATCGTTTCGGCGCGAGTGTATTTGAGATCATCAAACTGGGCTTCACCGCTGGCCACTTGTCTGGTGGCTGTTCCAGAGAAGAAGGGCTGCGAACCCACAACGGCAACGTGAATATCATCTGAGTTATTTGTGTAGATGACGTTTTGATAAGCATCGAGCAATTGAGCTGTAAATGGCAAAATTGGCGTGGTGGCACTCGCATTGTGAGTGCTTGGAGGTTCCTTTGTGACTTTCCATTGCAGACTGCTCACTGTAGGCAGCGGTAAGATTTCAACTGGGGTTTCAACATTATTGGCTTCATTCAGGACCACACTCAGACCGTGTGCATCAATGTTTTGCATTCCCGCTTTGGTCGAAGTCATGGTCACCGTCGCAGTGCCCGCTGTGAGCTGTCCCTGTATGGTGGTGTCGGTGGCTCCTGCAATACTTGCGGGGAGAGTGTTGGTTAAAGTCGTGTTGATGATATCTCTCGTCGCCAAGGGAGTTGTCAGATCAAATTGAACATTCATGTCAGAACCTAAGCCTGAAGTGATTGCATTCCCCCAAATGTCATCTGCAAAAAGAGTGAAAGTATTGGTTCCACCCGCACTGATCTGGTTGAACTCACTTAGGACATGCAAGTGATCAACGGCCTGACTGGTCACAGTGATAGGGGCTGTGCTACCTCCCGCAAACAAGGCTCCCTCTGTGCTGGTCACTTGAATTCTTGGTGTTCTCGCTGAATTGTAGAGCGTGAAATTCAAGCCGGACGCCACTCCATCGCTAAACAAGAAGAGACCATCGAGAGGTTGCGAGTGATTGTAGTTTAATCGAGTGTTCGCATTGTTCAATACCGCAAAGTTGAGTTGTCTTAAATCGTCTGCATAATTCAGGTCATTGCCTTTGGCATCGCGCAGATGAATATTAACGGCAAAGGGGACCCCGGCGCTCTTGGCTCCTGGAGGGACTTCGACCAGAACATTGTCCAATTGACCTGCATTGACAGTGAATAGACCCGTTTCGACGACGAGATCGGCCTGCGGATTCGGCCTGTCGTATGTGGCTCTTAATTTGGCGGCTGTCATTGGCCTTAAGGGTTGAATGAAAGTGGAGGAACCTGTGTCGTTGTAAGTCACTGCCGTTGGATCGGAAGGCGTAACCAGCTCCCAGGATAAAATTGGCGAAGAGGCAAAGTTGCCCAAGGTATCAAAGCCCGATCCATAATAAGTGGTGTTATTGTCTGTGGTGATCGTAATGGGCGTTCCAACGACCGAACTTCCTCCCGCTCCGTAGGCCGTGCGAATATCAACAACTGCCAAGGCTCCAGGTAAAATTGTGACCGAGCGGGTATCCCCAAGAACAGCAGGGTCCGAGTGAGTGGCCGTGAACTGAAGACCCGAGTCGCTGATATTGGGCAGTCTCCCGCCAACGGTAAAACTCACCCCTGCGCAAGTGTATGGGCTATTGATCATGCCCACCGCTACGGCTCCCTGTGGCGGCATGTAGGCCGGGGTGCTGAGATCAGGTGAAGGTTGAAAAGGGCCGGCGGGAGAGTAAGAGAAATTAACTGAGCCGCCAGAAGCTTGGTGCAGACAGTTGTCAAACTCGTCATAAAATACCGCGGCCACACCGAAGGAATGGGTGGTTCGAACAGATCCATTTGGACTCAAGACTTGTCCATAGTAGGCTGGATTTTCAATAATACTGAGTTTGATGTGGTGGAGAGCGGCCTCTGCAACTTTGCCCTCATAATGTCCCCAATACATAACAGAGGCATAGGTCCCAGAAACTGAGAAGTCGATATCATCAACATTCTCTTTATAGAAGGTCGAGAAGGGTGTGCTCGAGGTTGGAGAAAAATTTCCGGTTGTCGTTGCGGTTGTATTCACATCCACATTGAAGTTGGAAATAAAATTGCCACCTGCATCCTCAAGTGCAAAATGAAAATCAGAGGGCACACCAGCAACAAAGCCAAATTGACAATCAGATTTTCCTGTTGCGCCTGATAAAACTTGCTTCGAATAGAGTCCGCCCCTCATGTTCGGAGGACCAGTCCAAACCGCTGGACAATAGGAATCACTATCGCCTGAAGCCTTGCGTAGTCCAATATGACTTGGCGGACCGACAGTCATGTTCATTGTGATCTCGCCATTGAGTGCCGGCCAATCTGCGGTCGCATCCGCTGAGATTGTGAATTTTGGACTCACGCTGGTCGCGTCGAACAAGAAGATATATTCATCAGCAGCCAACAAGTCCTGCATTTCTCCCAGAACGAAAAACGAGGGTGTAGGTGATGGATTGAATAGTTTGGATGTGAGGTCTACCGGGTAGTCAACACCATTGTAAGTTACAATCGTGCTTCTAATCGGGACGTCGCCTCCACTCGGAGTTGTGCCAGAAAGATGGTTGGTCCAGACAGTGCTGACATTAAAATATCCTGTGTATCCAGCGGGCTTTGCTGTCGAAGACGAGACAACATTGCCCTTGGCATCGACGGCACGAGCCCCTAGCCGGAATGGCTGCCCGCCCGTCTTATTGATGGAACCGTCTTTTGAATATACTTCCATGCGTGAGGGAACTCCTGGATCCACGGTGATTTTGCCACTCGCCACTTGAGGGTAGCCGGCCACATTCGCATAAATGTAACCAAAGGCCGGATAAGAAACGGTTTTGGTTGGCGAATAGACAACCGAAGTTCCAATCGAGCCTGAGAAGTAGTCAGAAATGGCAGTTTTATCGCTGGTCCAAGTTGCACTGCCACCATCTGATATATAGTTTCCGACCGAATCAACCAGGGCTGTTGTCAGATTGATCGGAGCATGGTCTGTTGTGATCACGCGGTCTTTGACGGGAAGTGCCCCATTCGCTGGACCGCCAGTGTTGTCCGCAATAACAATGGCAGAAGCGGGCTTGGCTGTGACAGTGATGTCGTAGGCAAAAACATCAATGTAGCCACCATTGCCATCGCCCACATAAATCGTGGTGACATTTCTTGCATCGACGAGAACAGTGTTCACAGGTAACACGCAAATCCCGTGGCTAAAAGTGCAAGCAAAGGCCGTTGGAACATTTTGTGGTTGAGTGCCAGTCCAAGTGGGCCCCGTGATGACATTCCAGATGGTCACTATAGTCCCGCTGTAATCCGATACAACATTGTCGCTATCAACCAATTTCAATATAAATCCAAAGGTATCACCGGCCGACACCGTTGTTCCCGATGTTGTTTCGAGAGAAAAACGCAAACCAGGTACGCTATTATTTGAAGACAAATTGAATGTAACTGAGACATTCGTGCCCCTGACCCGAGCCTCAACAATTCCCTTCACATCGAACTCGCTGGGTGCTCTGACTTCAGTGAAGGCGGTTCCTCCTGCACTCGTTTTTGTTTGGGAAAGAGTCAGATAGTATCCGGCGCCAGACAGAATGCTGAAATCAATATCCAATCCGGAGGCCGGCTTTCCATCGACGTTGGAGGCCATGATCATGAGTGGTTGGCTGAAGAGTTGATTCGGAGCTGTATACTGGTTATCGCCCCCGATAACCTTCAGATTCAAACCATATTCCTTATTTTGAACCTCTTCGCTGCCTTTCTCTGATTTGCATGCGACCAAGTTGGCCACTATTCCAACAGCGATTAAAATTCTAAATAAGGAATTTCCCATCATACGTACCACTTGGATTTCCTCTGCACAATTGGTTACCGAGCTTTTTCAGGTTAACCGAAAGAACCGCGAGTAGCGATTTATTTTTTTTTGAGTCACTCAATACGAGAAATATCTGAGCTCATTATTTTAATGAGACAAGATCCATGAGTTGCGCAAAGGCCTTTGCAAATTCTGCAGACAGAAGAATGAGCTGACCATCCTGATTTTTTCCATCGAACATAAACACTTGTGTATTGTATTGAGATTGCTCAATAGAAAAACTTTCCTTGTTTGAGAAAGTAATTTTTAGCTTCGGCAGAAACTCAAAATGAGACATATATTCATTGTCTATCGCCTGGGTGATTTCGAGTTGGCAAAACAGACTCAACCAATTCTCTATTTTGTTAGTGAGCAGTTTTTCATTATTGGCATTGGCTTGATAACCAGATAGTTTCCAGCTCCCATTTGAGTTGACGAGAATTTTCTTCCTGGCCGGATCGGCCAGGAACTCAAACTTGCTTGGGCGGGATTTGCACCAACTGTATTCGCGTGGAAAAAAGGTGTTGGTTCCGTTGTACATCAATAATAAATGTGATGGTATCAATTGAGTTCCGTATCCCTTCATCGAACCATCAATCCACTTTAGTGATGTTCCTTTCCAACCCGCTCTCCAAACCTGAGAATCGCTGAATTGAATCGTAAATACTGATTCATAATCTGTATCTGATGGCAGCTTTTCAAAATGGATTTGCGCAAGCAGATTCAAAATTCCTTGAATCCTCTGCGGATAAACCTCCGGTTGCCAGACCCCATCGCGATCTTGACGATGGAATTCCTTAATAAAAGTCCCCTTTTGATATTTGAGATTGAGCACGGAGTCAGGATGAAAGCTCGGTCGCAATTGGAGATAGCTCGCATCCACTTTGGGTTGCTGACTTTTGTTACTTGCGCCAAAATATTTGTAACCAAACAAAAACGAAAGAGCAATGAATAGGACTGTGAGAATCGCTCCAATAGAAATGACAAGTACCTTTTTCTTAAGGATCTTCTTCTGTCCTCTTTGAATCTCATTTTTCATATTTGCTTCTTTATCATAACGAGAGTCACGTCATCTATTAAGGGGGATTTCTTTCTGAATTCACTCATGATATCAACAATTTTATTTACACAAACTCTAACGGCGGTGCTTGATTTGACTCCCTCTAGGAACGCTTGGGTGAAGCGCCTCTCTCCCCAGGGCTCACCCTCAGGATTTGTCAGGTCATATATCCCATCAGTGTAGAGTGTCAGAATATCCCCTTTGACAAGAGACAAAGTCTTTTGTTCATAGACAGTTTTCAGATCACGACCTAAAGCGTGAATTGGCCCATCTGACAAAATCGAAATATTCTTCTTTGCAATGGATTTGGCTTCTCCATTGACGAGAAGTCCGGGTTCATGTCCCGCATTTGCATAGACCATTTCTCCGGAGGGGAGATGGACTCGAAGCAAAAAGAGAGTCATGGTGATTTGCGCTTTTGCAGTGTCATTGATGGCGAGGTTGAGAAAATGAAGAATTCTATTTGGTTCAAGAATCCGATTTCTTAGCACCACGGAGATCGCCGCGCGAGAGGCGCTGGTAATGAGGGCTGCCGAAGCCCCATGACCAGTGGCATCTCCTACTCCCACAAATAGATAATCTTCAATTTTCTCATGAAACCAAAAATCTCCTCCGCATTCAGAGCAAGGCTCAGAAAAGGAATAGAGTGCAATTGTGTCTGAAATCCACTCTGGGTTCGGAAAGATTGTCTGTTGAACTGTTTGTGCGGTTTTTAGCTCGGCTTCCATCCTTCCCAGGTCTCGGGTATCGGAAAGGAGTTTTTTCATCTTTTGGACCATTTCTAAAAATTTCTCACCCAACTGATAAATTTCATCACGAGTTTGAATACGAATAGTTACAGCAAAATCTCCCTTGGAAAATGAGTCGGCTGCCAGGAGAAGCTGACGAAGGGCTTTGGTCAGCCTTCGGGAGAGAGTGATTCCAATGGCAATCGTGATACACTGAACGATGACAAACAAAAGAATAATTCTGCTTTCAATGAGTTTAACTGGCTCAAGGGCTAGGCGTTTGAGAGTCAGATTGGAGGTAAATATATTAAGGTCTCCAACTCGACTGAAAGAAACAATATGTGGATCTAACCCATTCTGGCTAAAAAGAAAGGAGCCGCTTCTTCCGGGGTTTGCTGCGATATTCTGCGCAATTTGAGTCGTGGTTTCCAAGTTCATTTGGAAACTTGCAAATAGGGGCTTGCCGAGATGATTAAACCAGAAGGAGTGGGTGACCAGCTGGCCGGGATACATTCGACTCAAATCAGATATATCAATGTTTGCCCTTCCTACGACTGCAAAATCCGGATTATTTTTGATGAATGGGGTTTGAAACCACATACTAACTGATTCAGGATTCCCATTTGACTGAAACACGGGACCCTTAGCAGTTTCCAGTTCATTCAGTGCCCTAGATGCGACTGCATTGATCTGTTCCTGAGTTTCCTGAGGCGCTGTATCGGCTGAAATTGTTCCCCGCGCAGAGAGAATGCGACGGACATTTTTACTTTCTTTGCCCACATAAAATAAATCGATCGCGCGAAGAGGAGACTCTCCCATTATTTTGACAAATTTTCCTTCTAAAGTCTTAATCTCACCGGTTTCTAAAGAACTGTGATTCTCCATTGTCTTGTTGATCTGGAGAGAGACCTTCTGAATCAGGGAATGTGTCATTTCTGATTGGAGGCGCGTTTGAGTCAGAGAAGCATCGAAGATATAGGCGAGCCGATCCTCATAGAAGGACCTTAAAGTAACAAAGACGAGAAAAGCCAAGCCCAAACAAGGTATCAACATAATGGAAAATAGAATCTTTGTTCGCAAGGAGAAATTCATACAAGAAATTTATCGACACAATGGGGAATATGGTTGAGTCAGCTTTACGCAGCTAATGTACGCCTGTACCTTGATCGAGTTCAAATTGCGCAACGCAAATTTTCACATTTATTGAAATATGCTACAGCCAAGATTGCTCGACCTTTGGTTCGACCAGAGGTGACGAGGGTTCACTGACCCTGTTAAATTGGGTCTTCAGCTTCATTCTCAAGCATTGGCTGTCTTCAGCGTTTAAGTAAAACACAACTTTGGAGTACTCGACAAAAAGGTAACAGAGAAAGGATTTGAAATCGTCTAATTTCAGGCCGAGTGGAATGGGACCAAAATGTGGAATCAGATCGACATTCGAATAAATTTCATGACAGGTCAGACGAGTTTTGACCCACCTGAGATCGTCGAGGTGAGCAATCAAATGGTCCTTTTTTTCGCTTTTGGCAAAATTGGCAATGATAAGTGTTTTGTGCGTTTGGGGACCCATGGACTGAATCAGCAAATCCAAGCTCTGCAAATCGCTTTGAACCACTGTCGTTGGAGGTCTGACCTGAAATTCAGCCGAAAGGCTCGATTTAATCAATTCATGTTGGTCAATGAAATCTGTTCCCTTAGCCAAGCTTCCAGAAAGTGAATGGAACTTGTTTGGTCCTATCTCAAGCATCATTCGGGCGGGAGTGGGGGCGGGAGCAGAAGGAACTGTCACGGTGTTGGCTTCTGCGTTTGAAGCCTCGATGGATGGGATCCCCTTTTGACTGAGTCCAAAATATTCAAAAATTATCCGGATCAAATAAACAACAGAACCAAGAAAGCCTATTGCTAATAGTATAAAACCCAACTGCTGTTGTGAGTGGTAAAAAAATATGCAAAGGTACAACGTCAAAAATGAAATGAGAGTAATGCAAAGAAGTTCAAGCCTCAACAACATGATAAAATATTACCACAGAAAATTGAATTTAGAATCGCATTTCAATAATTAACAAATAATTTACAAAACAGTGTGTTCAGAATAGTTCCGACGATTAGCCAGGTTGCTGCCACAGACGATGATCTTTCATAAAAACGGAGACACTTCAGTCTAGCAGCTCAAAATTTCGCCCTTGATTGAGGGCTTGCGCAACAGACTCTTGGGTGAAAACAAGGACCTCGAACTCGCCCAAAGTCGCATCCTTTCCATCTTGAAGCTCCCACTGATATCGGCCCTGGCCTGATGGCAGCAGAAAGAGTTTGATCGCTGGAGATTGATTTGGATCAAATTCCCACTTCGATAAACTCAACTTGTCTTTGATCAGGCTAAGTTTGCAACTCGATAGGCATTTGGACTTTGGCAGAAGAAGTATTTCACCGCGACTTCTCAGAAAAAAGAGTTGATCGTTCGGAGGGTAGGGAGTTGGGATATCAAATGGAAGGTCGCTGCTGTCCAATTTGTTACTGTCTATTTGCTTTGCAACAAGGTCTTTCTTCGAAGGAATGGTGGTGGGGGATTTGTCAGTTGAAGCCGTATTACTTTTGCCCTTTGAATTGTCTAGATCCTTTTTTTCAGGCTTGGAGCCCATGTTTAATTTTGAGTTCTCGATTGAATACGTCACGCCATTGAGTTTAACTTTTGGGTGACCCTTGATACCGGCCACAAAGGGGATCTCGTTGCCCTTCTTACTGATCCAAAACTGATCACCTTGTTGACCAAAAACCTCAATTTCCTGCTCGTCCACATCGAAAAGAAGACGATCGTTCTCAGCGAAGGTTCCAGTGAGCTCTCCGTCCCCAAGAAAGATTTTGGAAAAACGACCACGCTTGCCGACAATTAGGAGTGACAGCTGATTGACGCGAATGATGGATCCACCTTGAAGTTGAATATCCACACTTGCTTGCTGTTGCGTAAAGAGCGTATCCCCGTTGTTAATATTTCCACCTTTTGGCAAATTGAAATACGTCAAAGACCCAGAGTACCTTCTTTTTGAGACGTTTGTATTTCTTAGCGCGATGCCAACCTTTTCTCGTTGTATGGCCTCTCTGACTCTTGGTTCGAGCACTATGTCTTCATATTTTATGTAAAGAAAGCTGAATAGAATAACGATAGTGGCAAGAAGAGCCAAAACGGAAATCTCAAATATTTGTTTTGCTTTGACGGCAGTAATAGCAACTCCTTCCCCTCATTGTTTTTATCGGCAGTGAAGCGTCAAACTATAACTGAGCCTTGGTCTTGCGAGTGGGCCTTCGATCAGTCTAGCACAGAAAAGGTCCAATTTTAGATTCTGTCTAAAAATGAGCAATCAAAGAGCCGATCAGAATCGGTATCTGCAATGTTCAATGATTTGTTGCATGGAAGAAACATGAGATGAGTTCAATATTGAAGAAAAATTCACATTTGAAAGAGTCGTGGAATGAATTCACGATTGCTCTATTTCTTTTGGCAGTCATGGCTGGGCAGTCCTGTTCAACAGGAGAATTGGTGATTTCCACCACTCCTCCGCAAGCCGACATAAGGGCTAGGACCGGATCAGGTCAGAATTACGAGTCTATCGGAAAGTCGCCTTTAAGGATCTCTGGCAAAGAACTCTCTGGTCGGCTCGGTGGTGATGGACCCATTCAGATTGAAATTTCTAAGGAAGGATTCGCTCAGAAGGAAATCATTGTTTCTGAATCTCCTCGAAATTTCGACATCAATTTTTCGATTGAACTGAAAGAGCCGAGCAAGGATCAAGATGAAAGTCGGCCAATCAATCAAACAGTCGATAGCCTGTTTGAAGTCCAGCGTCTTGTAAAGGTGGGACGACTTGAGGATGCTCTGGAAATGATTAAACTTCTGCAAGCAAGTCAGCCAAATATTGCCGCGGTTCACGAGATGCAAGGGGGAATATTTTTCATCCAGAAGGATATTCCAAAAGCCCTGGATGCATACACAAAGGCTGTGAGGCTAAATCCGGAGAACTCAGAGACCCTGAATATGAAGCGCTACTTAGAAAATTTGACAAAGACCAACGAAGCTAACACTTCGAATTCGATAGAATAAAGAGGAGAGTTGAAAGTGAGTGAATCGAATGACAATGAAATATCCGAACTTGGAGGTTTCCGAAGAAGAACCACTCCATCTTGGATTATGGCCTCCATTTGTCTTGGATTTTTCTCTGCTTGTACTTTCAGTCTTCACGCCATGGAAAACAGTAGCATTGAGTCCTACAGATTTGCCTATGAGAAGCGATTGGAAGATCGCTTTCGAAAGAACCTAGACTCGATATTGGTAGGAACATCTTACGCTCTCGAAGTGGATGTGATCTTGAAATCTTCTGAAATAATTGACAAATTGATTCACCCGCCTGAGCAGACGGATTCGAAAAAAGAAGTAAACGATCGTGATCAAGATTTCACAGAGAATCCGCTGGCAAATTTCTCTGATCGCGCCCCAGAGGCAGATGAGTATGTGCTCCCCTTAACAAAGCTAGGAATGTGGCAAGTAAAAAACGGACCACTCAACAAAAATCTGACCCGGGCGAATGATCTTGAGAGCGGTAAGGGAGAGAGGGCCTTTAATTTTAGGGACCTTCTGGCCACGATTGAATTGCGATTGATGTTGGACCAGTCAGTGAGCGCCGAACAAGAAAGGGCCGCTCGAAAAATTTTGCGAGACTTTTCTGATTCCTCAGTGCGGCCGCGTGTCAATGTTCGAGTGAGTAAAATTGCCTTTTTGAAGGTTCAAAAGGATGAAAAGAGCGAGAAGCTGGAACGAGAACCTGGAAGTGCAGAGAAGGACAAAAGTGAGAATGACAAGAATGAGCCGCAAGAGACGCTTTCGGATAAGCTGATGCTGCTAAAATTGCCTTTGGCAATTGTATTTTGCGCTCTTATATTTCTTTTGGCCATTTTTCTCGCTTCGAGAAGTTATCAAAGTATCGAAACAAAACGCTTAAATCTCCTCTCTGAGCAGTCTAAACGCGAAGAGACCATGCTAAGAGCAACTTATAATAAGGAAGAAGAAGCAGCGGTTGTCAAAAAAGCAGAGGTTCAAAATCCAGAAATGACTGACCGACTTCATTTGGAGGTTTTGGGCAAGTTCAAGGAAGTGATGGTATCCAGACCGGAATTGACGAGTTTGCTGGTTAAGAAATGGATTCGCTTCCAATCTGATGGAGCTGCCGATGCGCTCAATTTTATTTCAAGAAATATTGATGTATCTCAGATTGCCCTGTTGCTTCAGAGCTTAACTGATGAAGAAAGAAGCCTATGGAGTTTACAACTATTATCTGATGATTCTGAAAGTGGCAAAGTGAAGGCATTGAGATTCATTGAAAGAGAGTTGTTTTCGAATATGTTAGCCCCTGAAGAAAACATAGATCCGTCTGTGAAAGCAGTTCTATACAGTGTGACATTGGCAGAGGCGATCGAATGCATTCGTCGCGATGTCTCTCTTGGTGCAACTTTGATCACTTTTATGCAATCTGCACAAATTGCTCGTATTATTGATCATTTGAGTCCAGAAGTGGTCACACAACTGTCTGCGAGGGGTATCCAACTCTCAAAAGCCAAAATGCTCGATAGTGTAGGAAAGTTGTATCTCTTGGTTATGCAGGTAAGAAAAGAACAACAGATAGTGTCTCCCTTCGTTGGGAAAATCCCGGCTCTGATGTCAGAGATGAGCTTGGATAAGGAGCGGTCTCTATTTATTGCGTACGCGAGTCAAAATGGTTTGGAAGAGATCAAATCGCTCGCTCTGCAATATTTTCCTGCTGAGCTAATTTTTTCTCTGCCGACCGATTTGCTTCGTCGGTCCCTCGATCAAATGTCAATTTCAAGTCGGGCCGAATTGATTGCCGCATCTGATGAAGTCCATGCCGATAAGCTTCTTGAATTATTTGGTGGGGGCAAAACGAGAGAGATATTGGAGGAGGAGCTGACTGTTATCAGAGAGCAGGACAATCGGATGAGAGAGTTGAAGAGAAACGGAAAAGTGTATTTGAAAAATTTCGTTGTGCAAACGCGTGCTTTGATTACTCAGAGCTCTGAGTACGAAGAGCAGATCAGCAAAATACTTGATCGATGGGCCCTCGCTATTCAGACAGAAGCACAGGGGGTCATTCGTGCGGCTTAGGTTGGTCAATAATTGGGTCCTGATTGTATTTGGTTTCATATCCATTTTGAACTGGAATCAGGCGGTTGCCAATGACTTAACCTATAACTTGCGAATGGGTATGGTGAATGGAACTTTTGGAGGGGCCGAAACCGGTGAGTTTAGCGTGGTAACTGGGGTGGATGCCGAGGCGGAGTATGCAGATGATGCTCGACATTCCTTGATCGTCAGGTCAATTATTACGGTCGAACCGGAGACCTCCATTATTCGATATATGTACGCGGGTTTAGGAAGCAAATATTACTTTCTTTCTCGCTCGAGGGACTATGAACTCCGATCTGGCTTTGACAAGGTCAACGTCGCAACGAGGAATAAGTACTATCTTGGTTGGGAGTTTGGGGCGGCTCAGTTAACAATTGATCAATTGACCAGTTCTCTCAGTATTCAGTCAACCTTGTTAGAAGGTGGTATTACAGCTGGATGGACTCACAAGTTGAGTACAAATATCGGAATGCAGGTCAATGGATCCTTTTCTCGAGGATTTGGAATTTCAACGGTCGCAGTCAACGGTACGGTTGTCAAGTTTACGATTGGCTTAACCATCAATTGAGGTTGTCATGAATATTTATTCGATATTATCCTTTACGCTTGCGGCCCTTGTTTTCGTGGTTGGCGTTGCTACCTCGACAGATAATAGTCGAAGTTTTTTGGATCCCCATGCCGCTCTTATCGTATTGGGTGGGACCGTTGCGGTAACTGCGATTTCGTTTCAAATGGATCGAATATTTCTCATGTTAAAGGTATTTTATCTCCGGGTAATTCGTGGAAAAAAAATCGCCTACTCTGTTGTCATTCAGGATTTAATCAGAGTTTCAGAAGTGTACCGTAAAAATCCAGCCGAATTGCAGGGGCTTCGGGCACGACTCAGTGATCCCTTTTTGAGGGAGTCAATTGATGTATTGATTGAGGATTTCTTGAGCCCAGATGAAATTTATCACCTGCTCAGTTTGAGGGCCAGAACCATTTTCATTCGATATTCGGAGGACGCAAGGAAGTTTAAGGCCATTGGCAAGTTTCCACCCGCTATGGGATTGATGGGTGCGGTGTTAGGAATGATTGCTCTGTTGCAGACACTTGGGAAGCCGGGAGCTGAAGAAAATGTGGGTCCCGCCATGTCTGTTGCCCTGGTTGCCACTCTTTACGGAATAGCCGTTGCCAACTTGATCATACTGCCCATAGGTGAAAATCTGGCCGATGGCGCCCGTGAGATTCATCTTAAAAATCGAATTATTGTGGAAGGAATTAAGCTCATTCTTGAGAAGAAAAATCGGATTCTGTTTGCGGAGCAGTTGAATTCATTTCTATTGCCGCAGGAACGGGTGGATTGGAAGGCGGTGAGTCGATCAGCCTAGCCATAATGAGTGACAATTGGAATTTTTAGGTGAGATGAATCTATTTTGAAGGTGTTGATATTGGAAAAGAATAGTTTTGAAGAGGATGATTTTGAAGGCCTCAGTCATGAGGGCGAATCCGAAGGAGATGAGATTTGGTTGATTTCCTATTCGGATTTGATGACACTTTTGTTTGGTTTTTTTGTTCTCTTGTATGTCTTTGCTAAAGCCGATCAATCCTCTAAGGAAGAGATGAAAGAGGGCATTTCAAAGAGTTTTGCAGGAAGTTATGTTCCACCTGATAATGAAGTCGCAGATGAGATTAAGAAATTAGCCGAAAAAATAAAGGACATCCCTGGCTTGGGCCAAATAGAAGTCACTCAGCCGGAGGATGGCTTGGAAATAACATTTCGGAGCGCTTTGCTCTTTCCACAAGGAAGAGCCACCATGCTTGATAACGCAAAGCACTCAATGAAGGTTCTGGTCGATATTGTCAGGACCAATGTTCAAGGCGCTGAAATCATGGTTGCTGGACACACCGATGATTCCCCAATTAAGACGGTCGTGTATCCATCCAACTGGGAGTTGAGTGCTGCAAGAGCGGCCACAGTCGTAAAAGAATTCGAGGCGAGTCATTATCCTTCTCACTTACTTGTGGCAATGGGCTATGGGGAGTCGAGGCCGGCCTACGTGAATCGAAATAGTGCGGGGGAGCCTATTGCAAAAAATCAAGAAAAAAACCGTCGTGTGGTGATCAAGGTTGTTTCTCCAGGAGTGACCAAGCAGCCTTCCCCTATCATGAAGAAGAGTAACGAAAAAATCCAGAAGTCGTCAAATCCCCGCCCGCCGGCCCCTCGATCAATATGCCTGGGAAGTAAATACGTCCTTGGTATTCCAGAAATTTCAAGCCTCGCATTTGAGGGTTTTCAAATGAGGTTCAATGCGGTACTGCTTTCGAGAGCGGCGCTCGCTCAAGATTTTTTTAACAGAGAGATGCAGAGCGAAGATCTCAAATGTATCTTTTGAAAGGCGTTAATTCATGAAAATTGCTTTCTTTGATTGTCACGGATTTGAAAAGTCCAGTTTTATGGCAGAAAATGAAAGACTCAGAGAGAAACATGACCTAACCTATTTTGAAGCGCGTTTGACTGAGACCTCCGCGACTCTGGCAGCAGGTTATCCTTGTGTCTGTGCCTTTGTGAATGATCGTTTGAACAGAGGAACTCTCCAGGCGGTTTCAAAAGGGGGGACTCGATTGATTGCCTTGAGATCGGCTGGATTCAATCACGTTGACCTTGAGGCAGCTCGCGATTTTGGTCTTCGGGTCGTGCGGGTGCCAGAATATTCGCCATATGCGGTTGCTGAGCATGCTGTGGCGCTGATTTTGTCTCTCAACAGAAAAATTCATCGGGCCTACAATCGAGTGAGAGAGGGCAATTTTTCGCTCGAAGGATTGGTTGGATTTGATATGTATAAGAAGTCTGTTGGTATCATTGGTACGGGCCGTATTGGTTCGGTGATGGCAAAGATCATGAGTGGATTTGGTTGCGAAGTGCTTGCCTATGATCAGAACAAAAATGCTGATCTTCTAGAAATGGGTGTTCAGTATTTGGATCTTGATGAGGTCTTGAAAAGGTCTGATATCATTTCCTTGCATGTTCCATTGACTCCAAAGACACGGCATGTTTTGAATGAAAAATCTTTTTCTTTGATGAAGCAGGGCGTGATGGTCATCAATACGAGTCGTGGCGCATTGGTTGACACTCCAGCGCTGGTTCAGTTTTTAAAATCTGGACACATTGGCTATGCGGGTCTTGACGTTTATGAGGAAGAAGAAGGAGTCTTTTTTAAGAACCTGTCGGATCAGATTCTTCAAGATGATCAACTGGCCCGTTTGTTGACCTTTCCCAATGCACTTCTAACCTCCCACCAAGCTTTTTTAACAGAAGAGGCCCTTGCCAATATTGCGCAGACAACTCTTCAAAATATCAGTGACTTTGAGGCGGGAGGGGAGCTCTTCAACGAAGTTAGCCTTGAGAGTCATGTTATAAAGTAGCGGCAAGGGTTAGGGATGGGGCAATTGCGTCTTCCTCTCTTCAGCTGGAGAGTCCTTTAGCTCAAGTGTAGGTCCACTTTTGTTTGCAAATGATATGACTATCTTATAGTTAAATCTATTGCCTTTTGATTCGAAAGCCTTTTTGATTCTGCTAGAATCAATGTTCAATATTGATCCTGCAAGGCCGGATTCAACACCTAATATTTGTATATTAAGACCATTGAGAAATTCGCCCAATTTTTCTCGCTCATCCGGGTTTTCAGATTTGAGATATTCTTTGTTGGTTTGCCCGTATTCAGAAAGAAGAGAATTCGCGGCCAGCTTGTTTCGATAATTTGTGTATTGCGCAATCGAATTATCTAGAGCCTGAGGGAGTTCATCAATTTGTCCGGAAAAATCAAAAACAAGAGCTTCTAATTTTACAAACTCTTTTCTTTTAGGTGAGGGGACTCTTTTGAAACAGATTCTATCTGTTCGATTTTTTGCTTTTTCAACGGTTCCCTCGAGACCTTTGCCATACAAATTTTGGTACTGGTGGGCGGAGGATAAAGTTCCGATGGCCTCCGCGAGAGGGTAAACATAGGCAAGCTCATAAGCGGGGATCACAAGTGCTTTCTGATTCCCCTGTTGGTCAAGAAGTGAAATAAATCTGTCTTTTTCTCCTTCGATTTGTTTGTCTTTGCTTAAGTCAGCGGCAATTAAACACTCAGTTTTTGAGTCGATGTGGATTGATCGATCAGCTTTTAGCCAGTTTTTGTTTAAAGCCTCGTTTATATCGGAAGGAAGTTCGCCCAGTCTTAGGTTAAGAGCCTCTTCGGCGATGGCCACAGAGGAGATTTTGTCCATTGTTCTCGCTTTTGATGAGTAAACGAAATCAACAAAGGCTTCGAGACGTTCAGTTGAAGTCATAAAGCCAAGCTGTTCAAGAAAAATATACAGTGATACTTTTGCCTGCTCCAGGCTAGACAGGCGAACGTAGAGGTGATTATCGACGAGGTAGGAATTTGTAATATCGCTCCACATAAACAAGCGACTTGCTTTCGAGGCTTTCAATTCTTCTGGGAGGGGCAATGGATCGTCATAAAGTTCGATATATTTAATAGGGTAGTTCTCCTTCTGAAATTCATCCATCAATTTTTTTGCTAGAATGGGATGGAATTCGGAAATTCGATCCAGGGCACTTATGATCGTCTCTTCCTTCACAGAGGGATTATTTAATAACTCTGAGGACCGCTTGAATTGGGGCTCAGTCGAGGACGGCGAGTTTGCGTGAAGAATTTTGCCGAGGACACCGAACTTTATGGAATTGCCCTCAATCAAAACAATACCTTCGTTGGTTGACATCATCTGGCGTTTCGCGGATGCATCAAATGCAAGGGCCATTCCGACGACAAGGAGGATGGATATCTTATTCATATATTTTCCTTCATTCCAGCAGGGATAGATTGATTTAAAAGGAGAGATTTGCAGCTTTTAACAAGGCGACCAGTCCATGAGGTCAGAGGGCTTCTAAAATGAAACATCCCCACCACTGATTTCAGCGCGGCTTCACCTCTGGCAGATAGGTTATTCATTCGATTTGCAAAGGACTCAAATGCCTGATTGGGACCCCAGTGAATGAGCGCGGCTGTGCCTCCATAGAGAACGGCTAGTCCAATAATTGGGAGGCTCGGTTGATAAATGACAACATTGCCTATGGCTATGGGGTCAAAGTGAACGAGATCCAGCATTTTCACTCCAAATAGATCGAGTTTGGACAACACTGGTCCTAACAAAAATAATGGGAAGCCCACCCATGCCGAGGCTTTTCTACTCAAATTGTGACTTTTTGCAGCTCCGAGCCAATAACCTGGAAATTTCGCTATTCCATTGACTAAGACTTCTATATTTCCTTGTAGAGTGAGAAGAGAATGGGCGGAGCCGACTGCTCCGCCCAGAGCTCTCCAGACATAAGACATAAATGTGGAGTGTGCAAAGCGAATTGCAATTTCGTTCCATGAGTGGCGATCTTCAAAATTAAATTGATGGCGTGTCTGAGTATTGCGAAAACGCCCTACAATATTATCATAAGTCCGAATATGGGTCGCAAAAATTAACTCATAAAAGGTAATTCCAGCCGTCATGGCTGAAGCGACCCAAGGGCTCACTCCATCAAGGGAAAGCCAGATGCTTCCGGCAATCAGTCCGTTCGAAGCGGCGAGAGTCACACCTTGGTATAGCTCTCCCTTGGTGGGACGGGAATAAACTGATTTCCACCAAGACTCCAGCCCCGTCGGTACTTTTGCCTCACTCGCTACCTGGGCAGCAAGCCTCACTTTTAAGTCCTCCAGTTTTGAATCTGCTGATGGCAAGGTTTGGAGATCCGAGCGAAAATCACCATTGCCGGTTGATATAGCGACGGATTGAGCTTCTGGCACCACAATCTGATAGTGGATACTCTGATTGCTCAAACGATTGAGAAAGTCGATCTCATGAGGCTTAAGTTTTTTAGAGGTAGAGAACACGTACACTCCAGGGGAGTGACCTATTACAGTCCGCGCTCTTTCAATCGCCTCCCGCAGATAGATTATCTCTTGATGAGGCATCAAAGACTGTTTCGACATTTCTGCCTTGATTTGGATAGAGCTGTCTGCTGTACCGGATCCTAGAGAGTAGGCGATGGCGGATTCTTGCGCCGTTGCACCAGTTGCGCAGAAAGCGGAGGAAATGAGAAATAAAAAAGACAATTCTCTCATTTTCTGTATCCCGGCGGCTCTATGAGCCGCTCTCTTGGAGGCACGATTGTGTCCGAAGAAGAGCCATCAGATTTGATGGTGAATGCTTCAGCATCGTCCTGTGTTTGTTGGGACGGAGTTGGAGATGAGTGCTGATAATTGAGTACTTTCTTTACGAATTCGGAGGCCAGTTCTGGAGAATGAGAAAGTCGTGGCAGTTCGAGTTTCTGGGGCTGTGAGCTGCCTCTCAGATCAACAAAAAGTCCGGGAAAAAATCCAACGACCGAACCATTATTTTCCCCCTTTAAAATTTTCTCTTTCAATCGTGATTGCCTTTTTTCGATATAGTCCCGAAGATGTCCCTTGACCTTTGTGGTATCAAAAACCTGGATCGTCTCTTCTGAAGAATAATCAAATACGCAACGCACACCCTGGGGTCTTCCCCAGGCATCTTGGCAAAGTCCCCCTATTTGAAGTGCCTGAGTTATTTGGGCGTGGTCTGCGTCGTAGGAAAACCCACAAGAAAACATGGGAGAGCTGGAGTTTTGGTTTTGAGTTGCCTCTGGGTTGATGGCTAATTCAGGAAAGTTGCCCGTCATTCCGACAGTGCCACTGATATCTATCCCAAGTGCTTTAAAATCAGTGACAACAGCGGGCGCAGGAATAAAATATTTATAATTATCGTCATTGGAGGGCCTATTGACCCTTCCGCCAATATTGCTGGTTGGAACTCCTCGGAAGTCAAAGAGGCGATCAGAATAGTGAGTGGCATTTTTATTTTCATGGATGTTCAATGCCGCGAGGGTCCACTCTATTGGGGTCGGTAAGCGTCCGCCCTGCAATCTACAAAATTCAATAGCCTCCAATGGTTTCCTATTCTCAACTCCAAAATAGGCTGGGTAATCCAGATCCACTTTTTCATCAGGAAAGGATTTCCAGTCGCTTGAAATGAAAGAGGCCAACTCCGGAGGGTACTGGTTAAAGCAAGAGGTGCCTTCGCCTAGAACAGCTCGTTTATCTCGACAACTCGCCTCAAAGATTGAAATATAAAAAGGGCGTACTTCATACCCCGCAGGATCATCCGTTGCTGTCGGATCGACAAGTATTGAATTAAAGACATAATTGGATCCGCTCGGAACTTTCGTGGTCGATTCCGCAGCCTTGGCAATATCAAAGGAGGTGCCGAATTCGACGCAAATAAAAAACAAGATAAATGTATAATTTAAAATAATCATAAAATGTCCCTATTGGTTTAACTCGACGACTATGTCGTTTGCGGAAATGGATCGGTCATTCTCCGCCCGGCGAGTCTCATCTTTAGATTCCAATGTTTTTAGCAAAGCGAGGTTTCGAAAGACTTGGTTGCCCATGAAAGGTCGCACTTGAACGAGAAAGGCTTTGTTTCCTAAGACACAGAACTCAAGATCCCATTTCATATTTTTGTAACCATACTTTGAAGCCATTTGCTTTTGTATCCCATCACCCATTTTGGCGAGTTGTCTGGCGACATCTTCAGTAATAATAGGTTTGATAACTCCGGCAGAAACCTTCATAAGACCAGAGTGGGGCCAGGCCTTAAGCGCCCACTTCTCTTTTGCATTTGTTGTTCGGGCTGTTTGAACTCTCCCGGTAGTACGAGAAACTGTGACAACCTCGGGTGATTTCTCTCCATTGACCGTGGTGACGCCTATTCCTTCATTGGCCGCGATGTAAATCAAGTCACCGAAGTCTGTGGACTGAGGATCGCCCACGATCATAACTCCGGCCTTTTCAGAATTTATTCCCACTTGGATGAGAACAGAGGGGACGACATCCCAGGGATTTTCAATGAGTTCTTTGCGCCAGGAATAGGCCTTCTCTGTGAATGGAGACGCCCAAACGGATTTAATCGCCTCCATTACATTGTAGGCATGCTGTAAGTGCAAATCTTCCTGAGAAACTCGCTGTCCTGGGTTGATTGCTTGCACGTTTGGAACAGTGTCGTTGAGACCCGCGCCAACAAAGGTCGCAAGATCTTCCGCATTCGTATCGCTGCGAACAAAAACACCACGTTCATAAAAATCGACCTGGCCCTTAGGGGCTCGAGTGGTGAACTTGGTGATGATGTAGGATTCGAGTTCAGGAGCGAGCTTGATTCGGCTGATGGCTCGGCGAATCTTCAAAAAGACATCTCGGCGAAATTCGCTGGCTTCCTTTGAATCACCCTTTAGTCTGCTGTCAGCAAGTAAGGCCTTGATATAATCGTAGAGGCTGTACTCTTTTTTGGTTTTTGGGTCCAGGTATTTACGGTTGATATGATGCCAATAGACGCTAAACGGAAGTACGATTCCGCGCGGCACCGTATTGGTAAATAGTTGCGCCAACTCACCCTGTCCTTTGGCTTTTCCACCAGCAATCTTGTCGTCATAGCGAAGCGCATCTAGGGTGACGGGGTGAAAGACTTCCATAGTGGGCAATTGTAGTTTAATTTTCTCCTGAAATTTCACTTGATTGTACTTATGGTAGACCTCGGTTTCTGTTGTATTGACAATATCGAGATTCTTGATAGACGCTTCGCCATTTTCTAAAGTAAATAACAGAATCTGTTTTCCATTGACCTCACGTGCGATTTTTTCTAAAGTCGAAAATGGCATGTAAACGTTGGGAATTCCCAAATTTGATGTGATCAACTGCACATGTGAAATGAGTGAACCTGAATGCGAGATGATGATGCCAGCCACCTTATGAATTTGTGCTGAAGTCTTTCGAAGCAAGTAGATACCATTTGGATTCCAATAAAAATCAGGATCGTCGAGCTCAGATTCTGATGGATAATAAACGACACCTTTGGAGATTCCTTGGTTTAGGATTCTAAATGGCACGCTTAAATTTTCCTTATTAAGTGTAAATCGGATTCCTGAGGACTGGGCAATCTTCGAACTCAAATTAAGAAGAATATTTTCCATTGGTTGAATCGTACTCGATCTTAGGATCTCATCAACGACGAGTTCAGCTTCTGATTTTTCGACAAATTGGGTGTATTTTTCGATCAAGGGATTGAAGATATCCCTAATTCTTTGCTGGGCACTTCGTGTTTCGCTTTCAATAATGGAGACTGCAATATTGAACTGACTCGTCTGGATTTTGGTGGAAGCCATCAATTGAGCGATAGATTCTTCAAATTCGGCGATAGCCTCTGGCGAAGAGAGCCCTAATGAGACGTTTGCAGAGAAGTAGGATTTCAGTAGGCGGACAGTTTGCACGACAGTGAAGGGTATCCCATGTTTTGAAATCTGCTGTTGAAGCAAAAATCCCAGACTGAATATTTCCCTTTGGAGAAGTCGAGAAAGGTCGAAGAATTCGTAGATGCAATTGATCGTCCGATCAATTGCACAATCGGCAAAATCGGTCTGGTTGTTTCCTGTCTTTTCACCAATGGAGTGAATCTGTTCTGCGTTATGGATAGACTGCCGGCTCAATCCATCAAGTATATTCAAAGTTCTTTCAACGATTCCTTCAACTGTGGCTGGACTGGTGGCAGTTCGAAGGACTTCTTTGAGTTCACTTATTGATCTAAGTGTGGTTGACAGGCGTCTGAATTCCGCAGATGCTGTGTTGGATTCTAAATCGTAAGTAGTCAAAAACTCATTGACTCCCGCATCGCCAAAAAGGGTCAATAGATCTGCTAAGACTTGCTCCCCTCTTCGTTTGAATTCAGGGTTAGTCACCTTCGCTAGGTAATTGCGTACCTTTGTCGTCGTCCCATAACTCGGGTCCTGATGTATTTCGGCCCTGGTATCAAAAAATGTAGGATCAAGATCTGCGAGTTCAAGAGCTCCGATACGCAATCTATTGATAAGATCGTTGCTATTGCCGTGAGGGACAAGGCCGGTAAAGAGGTATCCTCTGAGTAAATAGTCTTGATGAACCGGAGATTGTTTGTACATTTTTGCCAGAATCAACTCAAGATTTCTGCTGTTTGTTCGAAAGCTGCTCTCAACATCGGATCGACCCATTGTTGTCCAGCTCAGAGGCAGCCAGGGCATTCCTTTTGGGCGAGCACGAAGAAATTCCTGGATATAAAGCTCTTCTACGTGGGAATTCAAATCTTCGCCTAACACAGAAACTTCTGGAGCGATGTTTGAAGTGTCGACGACGACTTTTAGTCCGAGGAATTTCATCCGATCAATTCCTTTACTGATGACAGAATTTTCAATCGATAGACCTTGGCCGTTTCTATTTCTTGTTTGTCCTGCCGAGAGCGAATTGAGATAAGCGGCCGTCATTTCTATGTTCAACTTTTGATCAGATGAGAGCTCAAGTGCGTGAATGTGATCCTCAGTTAAGAGCACAAAAATAAAAACAACAGCGAAATAAAAATTGAAACACGAGTGTCTTTTCATTTTAACTCCATCGAAATCTAAAGCAAAAGGGTCTTTCCTGAATCAATAAAATAGATCAATTCCAATTGTTCTTGACGATCATTTACTTGCTGCAATTGGCGCAAAACAATTCTGTTGAGCGATAAATCAATATAGCCTTCGTTCGCTTTCCAAGTGCGAATCAAATTGGAAGATTTCGTACCTTCCTTCATTTCGTATATTTTTAACTGACTCATGCCAAACGCGAGAATCGGAAACATTGAGGTTCTTTGCATTTGATCCGAAGACAACTCGATGCACTGATTGGCCTTGTTGCACCTGATGAACTTTGCTCCATTTATAAATTCAGTCGCACCTCTGGCTTGAATTGAAAATGCCATGAGGAAAATTCCAAATATCATTTTTAATTGGCGTCGCATTTTAAACCAAGCCTTCCTATTTCAGAGAGAAAATCTGTCGTTTTGCGATCTGGAAGTAGTATGTTCCAAGCCTCCTCGTCTACCTTCATGCCGTTGCCACAGGCATTGAAATTGATTGGTAGGAGCGATTTGATGTTTGAAGGGGGATTTTTTAAAAATGGTATGAGTTGGGCTTTTGTCGTGACAATTTGTCCGGTTTCGTTTTGTCCTCCCACGTAAAAAGAGCCACCATTGAGAATTTTCCAGGAGCTGGATAAGAGTTCACTCATAGAGATCTCGGTAATATTTGGCCGATCAATTGACTGAACCGTTTGGCTCCCATCAATACAAAAGATACCCATGCCAAAATATTGATTCGGCCTCACCGCCCGGTTTTGCGTAAATCCGCCATCAGGGCAGGAATGCCTTGTATTCGAAGTTAACCATGACAATGCTGAATAAAGGTCCACTCCCAATTCTTTGATTAAATGTAATTTTTGGCTTGATTTTAATATTCCGAACTCAGGAATGGAGTTAAAATATCGAACATATTCCTGATCTGACATTACTTTATCCAGCCGATGCCGACGTTGGTTTATGTTAAAGTATCCATTGAGTTGGTAGGAGGTGGTCAGCACCGTTTTTAATAGTTGATTGGTAATCAGAATGCGCAAAATTTCTAGGTCCACTCGATCTACTTGGACTGATTTTACCTCTAGAAGAGGGCACTCGTCCAATTGATAGATATTCTCTCCCAAAACCTTTACATCGCATAGACGCCAAAGCGCACTGGTGCCATCAAGCAATTTGCCTTGAAAAGGATTATCATCGACTTCTGCAACAAGCGACGGGATCGCCATGGAAAATTTTAGATCCATATTATTGGCGAGAAATCGTCTGACTTCCAGAAGTGATTGCTGGTGGGCCTCAGCAATTCTTTGAAAACCCAATTCGTTTTTGACGAGAGGGAGGGCGTCAGGATTTTCAGTCAAATAGCGAAACAGATTGCCCTTTCCAAATCGCTCTATTTCAGATTGGATTGTGCCGTAGTTATTAGTTCCTTTGTAGGTATCGATAATCGGCTTAATCCGAGCAAAGAATCCTTTAAAGGGGGTGTAAACAGAGACAAGGTGCTTGTAAAACTGTGCCTTTCGGTTTTTTTGATCAAATGACAGCGCCAAATCAAAAATTCTGTCTGCGTACATAAAGGAATAGGAGATCAGTAACTTCTCTCCCATTTCAGTTAACTTTTCAGATCTTTGTTGTGAATTGATTTCGCCGCGCAGGAAGGGGCGCACATCGACGATTTGTCTAGGGGTTGCAAGGGCGCCCGTGCCAACCGCAAAGCAACAAAATATAGCGAAGAACCGGTAAGGATTAAGCATGAGGAAACCTCTGTTATAGCGTTACAGTAGACTCAGCAAGGACTGTACCAAGGTACTCCTGTTATTTGTCTTATTCGTCGAGGATCTGGGGGAGACGGGAAAATAGGGGCGTCATTTCAGAAGGTTGGAGTCTCATCAGCAAGGCAAAAAGTTACTTTTTATAAGCGAGATGGGTGCTTCTATTCAGAACTGATTCTCAGCAGAATCTCAGATGAGCGGTCCTCTATAGGAAATACAAGTCGAGGGATCGAGTAATTATATGAAAAGAGGTTTTTTTTGAGCCTGACTGAAATATTAACAAGGTGACTCAATTTGCGGTTTCCAGTCCGGCCTTTGGTTTGGATACTGGTAGGCGTGCGGGCTGCCGAAGAAAGCCAGCTATTTTGCCTGAAACGCAATACGCCTTGGGGGGAGTTAAAGTATCCTCAGTCTTTATTTTTTAGATTATTATACTCAGCGGATTTCAAAAGTTCAGAAATTACTTGAGATCGGGTCATGTGACCTAAATCAAGAACATTCGTATAGGCATTTTCACCTCGTGGATCGGCGTCTCTTCTTAGAATTGAGCGATAAACGTGTTTAACCCATGCACGATTCTCCTTTTTGAAAACATTTGTTACGAATTCATTAGATTTGACAAATTCGAGTCACAAGTCTTCCCTTGATTGAGTTTTGCGATCGAGCTTTCCTTTGTGAAAGTCCAAACCACCCTTATCTGACTCTCGTCCGAGTAACCCCCGATATAAATTCTCCACGAAATCACTGTTTGAAAGAGTTTTTGAAATTTCCGAAGTCAAAATTGAAAAAAACTGAATTCTGACAGGTGTAGCGGCTGGCGGCGGTAAAATTGGTCCGATAGCTTCAGAGCGAATCTGGATCACAGTGTTGTCGGGTTTCTTAAAAAAATGGATGTTTGGATTTGTCGAGTTTCTTCTAGGATAATATTAAATGAGTTTGTTTTATCAATAAGATATCTATAATCGTTGCTGCTCTCCGCGCCATTGTTAAGATTTTTTATTGGACGTACAGCCAAAGAAATCGTCAGATCTTCGGCGTCTTTTAGAAGTTCAAATCCGGTGACGGAGGGGTTGTTAATCGTAATGAGCCCGTCGCCTTTGAAATAGATGGCCTTTCCTGAAAACAATGGAACCGACGGATTCTGAAAATCATTTTGAGGACAAATTCGATTCGTGCAATCAGAAAAATGCTCCTCCGCGTACTTGACTCCGCTATTCAGATTTGGAACAAAGAACTTACCCGAAACATCTGGAGTCACTCCGAGATCATAGTCGCCACCTTGATTGAGACCTTCTGACATTTCAAGATAAAGATCATAAAACCGTCGATTTGTCATCATACGATGAATGCTCGCTGATTCTGAGTAGGGATTCTTCACAACAATAGTTAAGTCAGTCAGCCCCAAGCGGTAGTTGCCACTTTTTTGTGGATCATTTTGAGAAATAATAAACGCTTTGTAGGTCAAATAAGGACCATTATCGACTGAACTCCCAGACTCGTCAGATCGAAAGGGGTTTTCCGTGTAGTTCGAATTCGGCATGAGAGCCAAGGCATTGAGATCCGAGGTTGGCAGGATCTCTTTGTCCTCAAATGCATTTGGATTGCTGAGACTGTTGCCTGCAACGGCCCATTCGTAAGGAGGTGAAAACGCCTCCTGCATTTTGGCAGCTACCTCGCCATCGTCCTTTGGAATAGACTTGCTTAACGACTCTGGGCGAAAAATTTTTGCTGCCCAACCGGACGTTGACTCACTGCCACCCCAATAGACGGCCTTACCACTTTCATTCATAATTGCAAAATAGGGGTGAGCAGAATAGAAGAAAAATCTCGCACCGGGCGTCCCCCCCGTGCGGGAGCTGAAAACATCCTTCAATGGAGAACCTTTCAGATCGGTTTCATAAATTACAAGATTTCCGTCTCCTTGAAAAGCAGCTAAACATCTCGTGCATTTTCCGTTTGTACCCGTTGCCCATTTAGCACCTCCTCCCTGGCCGTCCTGATAGAGAACTAAATTTCCGTCTCCCTGCATAACCAGAGTAAATCCAGAAAACTGAAGACTTTCTCCGGAATACAAAGCTCCGACTGCCACTTCTTTGATGGGACTGAGAGAACTTAAAGATGAGGGAACCCTAGATCGAACGATGGAAGTGCCAATAAAAACTCGACCATCCCAAAGCTATGGCCGTTGGCACTCACTGCAGGCAAACTAAAGTTGGGATTTCCGGGAAAACTTAAGCGTTCCACATCCACTAAATCACTAAAAAAGCCGTCACTTCCTCGTGGCATTCCGCTCGGGTTTCCCTGAGAGGATAAATCAATTGCTTTCATCTTGCCACAATTCTGAAAGGTCATCACACCAATGGCAACGACTGAGAGACCTCCGAAAGATGTTCAAATCTGAACAGATGTTCTTTTGACGAATATGGAGCAAGAACATTGCCAGCCAGAAACCTGTTAAGATGTTTGCAGAGCCCTTGGGACATCATAATCGATACAGATGATCACCTTTTTTACATGAGACACCTTCTTTCCCTTTTTAAACGGAGGCCCAGATAAAACGGCTATTGAGGTAGCCACACTTCTGCATGATTTTGAGGGCAAAATAGGCCATATCCTTGTACCCATAGGCTTGCCATTTAACCCCCTTAATGGCTCGGTTAATCCCCTCTGAGAGGCCCGTGGTGACCTTGAACTTGAAATAGTTCCAAAACGTCTGCTTTTCCCGGATATCTTTGATCCACTTGAAAATATTCCCGGCGTTGCAGTCTTGTGACCACTGGTAGATTTCCGCTATTAAAA
Source organism: Bdellovibrionales bacterium (assembly GCA_016716765.1). Classification (NCBI taxonomy): domain Bacteria; kingdom Pseudomonadati; phylum Bdellovibrionota; class Bdellovibrionia; order Bdellovibrionales; species Bdellovibrionales bacterium. The sequence continues at coordinate 158,624 of JADJVA010000005.1, forward strand.
TCTCGGCTTCTTCTTTTGAATTGCAGTCGAAAAACTGATGGAACCTCTCTTTGATGAGCTCCATCTTGGCCATCTTTTCATTGCGCTTCATCACCTCATCAATATGCAACTGATCCTTCGAGGTGCGGTTCTTCGACTTCGTGAGAAAGATATAGCGGTATTTCCCATTCATCAAATCACCCATCTGGCCCTCCGTGTCCACGTTCTGGAGCTCGACTTTTCGATCCTCATTGAGAGCCTCATTGAACTTTTGAACCAAGTGAAAGCGATCCCACACAAGGGTTGCGTTCGGACAATGCTCTCTGACGCTTGCCCCGTATCCCTCGTGCTGATCCGTTGCCACCACCTCAATTTTTGAGCACTGTTCTTTTCCAAGCAAAACAAAAAACTGATCAAGGGCCTCCCGTCTTCGACTTTGGGAAACCCAAACAACCTTATGGGTTTTTATGTCCACTATAATCGTCAAAAACAAATCATCCCTTGTCTCGCCCACTTCAAGCTGCTTGCGGCCTCTCGCATAGACCTCATCAACTGAGATCTGCGTGACGTTTGGTATCTTATAGCCCTGTAAAAATCTCATCAGCAAATGCTTGTCTACCTTGTAGCAAGTTTTCTTATCAAGACTTTCTAGAATTGAAACTTGTAGAACTGACGTGATCTCGCTGAGCCGATTGATCCAAAACGCTAAATCCTTTGTCACATGGGGCGTCGTATCTGAGATAAAATCAATGGCTTCAGAACGGATCTTTTTACAACTTGAACAGTGCCGTTTTTCCCGCCAAAAACTGACCGTCACGGACCAACTCATAATCCTCATATGCTGTGCTGTCACCCAATAACGACCATCTTGCCGGCCCAACTGGCACCCGCATTTACAACAGAAATGCTCCTTGTCCTTAACCTTCTCTAAATGAATCTCCAACCGTTGATCTTTGGTCCACTCTTTTATGTCTCTGACAATAAATCCTTGAAAAGATCGAAAAACTTGGGGAATGTATATTGAAGGTTGCGCATCCATGCTGTTGCTCCGTGGTTGAAGTTTTTGGTTTCACAACAAAATTAAACCATCAGCACAGCTTGGATGCGAGATTTCTCTTTCTTCTTGGACCCTCGAAAACGAAAGTTTTCGAGGGTTACAAGCGGCTCCTGGCCAGGACAGGAACAACCGACCTTCTCCGCGCAGTCGCTCCAAAAATTATTGGTTTTTAATTCTTTACTTTGGTCCTAACCTCCGGCGTTACTGGGAAAGAACCCATGAGACACTCACTGAGTGAGACAGATTTTTCTTCTAACTATTTGAATGACCTGACTGCATTAGAAGAATTTTTACGGCACTCAGATTGCAAGCGAGTCAGATATAGTTCTAATTAAGTCGTATTGATACGGGGGATAATTCAATGCAAGCGTATAGAATAAAATTTGTTTTTTTAAATTTTGCCAAAATCATGGGGTTTTTGTTAAGTGCTGCAATTGTAGCATTTTTATTTCAAAATTGTTCTGATCAGAAGTTTACCGATTCTAGTAGTCAAGTTCCAAGCCAGCAGGGAGAGTTCGATTCGCCGAATTCTAGGGCGTGTCTTGATTTTGGCTGAGCGCACCGAAGTCATTTGCCGATCCTGAGCCAAACGATCGAGCAGGCAAGATAAACGAGTGCTTTGAAATTGCGTGCAAGTTTCTCGAATCGAGTCGCAATACTCCGAAAATGCTTCAGGCGAGCAAAAAGATTCTCGACCAAGTGGCGCATTTTATAGAGAAAAGAATCGAACTCAGGATTGGGCTTTTTGCTATTGGATCTTCTCGGAATGACCGGATTCATTCCCTGGCCGCGCGCTTCTTCGCGGATGCTTTCCGAGTCGTAGCCTTTGTCGGCGATGAAGTTTTCGGCCTTGCCGACTTTACGAATAATTTTGGGGGCTGCTTGAGAGTCATGAGTTCCACCCCCAGTGATTTCAAAATCGATCGGGTTTCCATGCGCATCACAGACCATGTGGATCTTGGTTGTAGGTCCTCCGCGAGATTGTCCAATGGCTCGCTCTTCCCCAGCCCGAGCTCCACTTGCATGCTGGTGAGCGCGGACGTAGCTTCCGTCGGCGAATACCCACTCCGTATCAATTTCGCCTCGTATGCAGAAAAAAAATTTGTCCAAAGGCCTTTCTTGGCCCAGCGGTTAAACCGGTCAAAGGCGGTTTGCCAAGGGCAAAATTCTTTCGGAATATCTCGCCAAGGACCTCCCACGCGTAGTTTCCAGATGATGGCTTCCATCACCTCGCGGGCATTTTTCGAGTCGTAGCATCCCTTTGACTCCATCACAGCCAGCAACTGGAACCAAATCTCGTCCGTTAAAACCCTTCGAGCCATAAAAAACCTCCGTGCTTTCACACAAAGATTTTCCAACGATCGCCAGAAATTTCAACGACTAAACGCGCTCAGCCAAAATCCAGACACGCCCTAGTTTTTCTCGAGAATTTTCAATTAAAGCAGTAGATTTGCAAAACGAAACTCTTTATTCATATACCAATAGAGGGGCAATGACGTTATCTCTAGATGGGGTCTTGACGATAGAATCCTATTTTTTTCCGGACGATTATGAGGAAAAGACCACTCATTCAAGTGACGCAAGTGCCATTACCGTGCGTTTTCGCGGAAAGGGCATTTTTGACTCAAACAATGTGAAATTGCTTGATGAAGTGTATCAAATCGGTGAAATTCTTGACACCAATTATTGCAGGATCACAGCCCGAAACTAGAAGGGGATAACGAGTTAATTTTTTCTCCTGATAACCGATCCTTTGAGGAACTTCCTACGCAAGTGTTTCATATAAATTGCTTTGGCGAAGAGTTAGGAGGGAAAGCGTCGGCGAGGATAAATCTATCAAAAATTTTTTTAAAATTGCAGGCGATTGAAGAGGGCTTGGAGACAAGCAGTTACCTTTACGACGTCTGGGAAATTGGGGCAGAACTTGGGGCTCAATTTATTTTGCCAGGATTGACCAACCCCTCTCCTCCCAGTATATTTTGGCCCAATGGTGTTTTAAACTCAGATTATTATGGCAAAAATTATGCGGTACTCCTCACAGATGGGGGTTGGCGTTGGAAAAAATAAGCACGTTATGGGGGACTCCTGCACATTGACCTACTAAAAATCCCTACGCCACGGCAGGGCTTTGTATTTTGATCACGTGGCCTTTGTCTTTCCAAACTTTAGACCAGGCTTAAAAGTGGTAATACTGGCTTCTGGTGCTCTGGATGCATACAATAGCGGGCACGGGCGGGTGGAAGACAATGATTGATCCTTGGGTTGGGTTCTTGTGCGTTGCACTGACATTTTTCATTAGCGATAGCATTTTTGTCTTTAGCTCTCTTCCTGCGACAGACTATTATTTCATCTCAGTTTTTTTTCTGATCGGAATTTACAGTTTTATTGCCATCTTAAGAGACAATGCGACCTATCAGAATAGGAAATGGCTCGAGCAGCCCCTTAAAATTTTGGGAAAGTATATTTTCTGGTCGGCCATTTCCTATGCGCCAATCCTTCTTTATCGGAATCATTCCTTTTATGTACAGAATTTTCAGAGCGTGGTCCCATTCTTTGAGTTTTATCTTAAATGCCATTTGATTGCGGGCCTTCCCTATTTTATTTTATCCGAAAAATATCGCTATTCTTTTAGAAATGTTTTTTCTGATCCGTATTTGAGAACGCTCAGTTTTTTTCGTCAGCTGGGTCGAGGTCGGTTTCGGAACTCCTTGAGAAGGTTCCTTCACCACAGATCCTACCGAAGTCTACTTATCTCAAGCTTATTGCGACTGCACTTTCTACCGGTCATGTTGGGGCAACTCATCTATGCCCAGGAAAAAACCGCGAACGCTCTCATTGAAAATTCCTGGGATTACGCCGTTATCATCTCTTTTCTGACAACTCTGGTGTGGGCCATTGACGCCAACAATGCGTCAATTGGATATTTCTGGGAATCGAACTTTACCAAGACGCGTTTCAAGATGATGGACTCCTATCCTCTCCATTGGATCATTACCCTGAGCTGTTATGTGCCCTTTACTTTTTGAACATCGACCTTTGTTCCGAGCTTAATGGATTACAATTCAGCAGTCTTTCATGTTGTAGAGAGCAGGTGGTTTGAGGTGACAACGGACCTGATCGGTCTGGTTTTCTTGATTGGCTATCTTTGCGCGGGGACCTCGCTTTATTTTTCAACTTCAAACTTATCCTATAAGGCCATTCAAACTCGGGGACTATACAGCATTGTTCGTCACCCAGCCACTCTTTGTAAAATTGGTTTTTTTGGTGTTGTTTGTTTCAAATTCTCGGAGGCTTACACACTGATCAATGTTTTTGCCTACCTACTTTGGACGGGCATATATCTTTCCCGAACCTATTGCGAAGAAAGATTTTTGATGCAGTTTGAGGAATATCGAGCTTATCGTGAGCGAGTGAAATATCGGCTGATACCTGGCGTTTATTAGCTCGGTATAAACTGGCCTGCTTGATTGTTGTTCCAAACTCCAAGGAGTCCCTAGCTGAACCAAATCTCAGGAGTCCAGGATCTTCAAACATGCGTCCGGCAGCAGCGCTCCCTTTGTGAGCACTGCACCAAGCCGAACTCGATCCTGAATTCCTAACATTTAGTTCAGCCAGCTCCGTGTGTCTTGGATACAACAGATTCACCGAAGGCTTGCGGGCCAGCCGCTGTATAAAAATCTAGATCTTTCTTTTCGAAGCTTTCACTGTGAAATGATCTGGTGATTGTAAAAATCCAAATAGAGATCAATATGATCCCTCTTAGATGAAACATTGCTAATGAAACTTCCGAATGACGGTGGGAAGTTCAGAGATCCGTCTCTTGATTCGGCGTCCATCCGACATTAATACAGCGGCTGGCCTGCAAGCCTTCGGTGATTCTGTTATGTCCAAAAGACATAGGGAGCTAGCTGAACTAAATCTCAGGGGTTCAGGATCGAGTTCGGCTTGGTGCAGTGCTCACAAAGGGAGCGCTGCTGCCGGACGCATGTTTGAAGATCCTGGACTCCTGAGATTTGGTTCAGCTAGGGACTCCTTGGAGTTTGGAACAACAATCAAGCAGGCCAGTTTAAGTTCCGTCAGTCAGCCCTCCGGCGGAGAGCCACTGATTTCAGTCAGTGCCGAGAGGTCTTTTAGGTAAAGAGACCGGTTTTTCTTTTTGATCAAACGTTCATCAGTAAAATCTTTGAGACACCGAATGATGGTTTCCTTGGCGGCACCTATCCAGTTAGAGAGGTCAGTTCTTGTCATTTGAATACTGATTCGCCATCCTTGAGAAGTTTCTTCGCCAAATTTATCCTTTAGGATCAGGAGGGCCTCAGCCAGGCGCTCTCGAACACTTTTCTGGCAAAAGGACTGAAGATGCCGTTCAGCTCTTGCGATCTCCAATCCCATTCTACGTAGAATTTCAAGGGAGAATTTTGAATCGATTTCGATAAGTCTAATGATGGTGTTGGTGCTGATCCGACAGGAAACAGATTCGCTGAGAGCTGTTGTTGTTCCTCGAAAAGTTGGGGAAGAAAAGACGCATCTGTAACCAAGAACTTCTCCTGGCCCGGCTATTCTCACGATACTTTGTGTTTTTGACGTGGCCGGAGAAAGGCTTACTTTCGCGCTGCCACTCTGCAAACAATGGATGTAACCCGCTGTTTCACCTTTTTCAAAAAAGTGCTCACCTTTTTTATGGATTTCAGAGGTCTTGGACTGCGAGAGATCGTCCAAGGCTTCGTTGCTGAGAGATGAAAACAAACTCTGCTTCCAGACTGGGCAGTTTCTGCAATTTTCGGTTGTAGATTTAATCTCTCGAGTTTTCAATATGCAATAAGGTTATCCTTCAGGCCTTCCTATCGCAACTGCCGGGAGAGAATTGCCGTTGCGCATGCTATACCCCCTGCGGCATTTATATATTCATTGATAGGAGTCTCGGATGCAATTTTAATGTTATGACTCTTGTAGAGTTCCCTGAGTTTGAGACATCCAGCTGGCATCAGAATCTTCTTAGGGCCCAGAGCGACGATGTTCATGCCCTGGCGATGCACGACCTCCTCAAATTCGGGAACGCCAATAATGTGG